>NZ_JBDKSX010000038.1:0-20918 GCF_039680435.1 Mizugakiibacter sp.
CCCACCCTACGAGTTGTTTCTTGACGCGGATGAACGCGAATCGGCGCGCATGGAGCGCTGTTCGGATCCGCGTTGATCCGTGTCCGGATGCTCTGACTCTTGGCGAAGTCCCGAGGACGCGGGGGGGACGGGCCGGCCGAGGCCCGCCCTACGCTTCGCCGGACGCGCCGCGTGCGGCCTCGATCTCGCCGCCGTGCTCGAGGAACCACAGCCCGGCGAACAGCTTGGGATCGACCGAATAGCCCGCGCGCGCCTTCGTCATCAGCCATGCGCCGGCTTCCGCACGCGGCACCGCGTGCACGACGATGCTCTCGGTGGCGTCGCCGCCGCCGGCGCCGACGCGGCGCAGGCCCCAGGCGCGCACGAAGTGGATCATCTCGGTGCTCATGCCGGACGACGACGGCCCCGAGTGCAGGGGCTCGACGCGCGCGCAGGCGTAGCCGGTTTCTTCTTCCAGTTCGCGTCGCGCCGCTTCCAGCGCGTGCTCGTCGCCGCGGCCGTCGAGGTCGCCGACCAGGCCGGCCGGCATCTCGATGGTGAACTGCCCGATCGGCACGCGGAACTGCTCGACGAACAGCACGCGGTCGTCCGGGGTGACGGCGACGACGATCGCCGCGCCGCCCGGCGTGTTGCGCTCGACGTATTCCCAGCGGCCGCGCTTGCGCAGCGTCAGCCAGCGGCCGGCGTGCAGGGTCTCGACCGGGGCGTCGGCGTCGTCGGGGCGGGCAGGGGTTTCGTGCATGCGGATGTCCTCATTCGGTCAGCGCGCGCACGCGCGAGCGCGTCAGCGGGCCGAAGCGCAAGCGGTCGAACAGCGCGTCCAGCGCGGCGGCGTCCGGCGCGCGCCGCACCAGCGCGCCGGGCAGCGCCGGCAGCGGCGCGTCCAGCGCGATCTGCGCCAGCCGGCGCGACAGCCGCGCCTGTCCGGCGTGTTCGCGCAGGCGCGCGGCCGCCGCGGCCGCGCCGCGCAGGCGCAGGAACGGAATCTCCTCGACGCGCGCCAGCACCGCGTCGAGGTCGCCGAAATGCGCCAGCAGCGCCGCGGCGGTCTTGGCGCCGACGCCGGGCACGCCGGGGATGTTGTCGATGGCGTCGCCGGTGAGCGCGAGATAGTCGGCGACCTGTTCCGGCCGCACGCCCATGCGCGCGTGCACGCCGTCGGCGCCCCAGCGCTGGCCGCGCGCGAAGTCCCACTGCTCGTCGCCGGGGCCGATCAGCTGGCCGAAGTCCTTGTCGGCGGAGACGATCACGCCGCGGAAGCCATGCGCGCGCAGGCCGTGCAGCGCGCTGCCGATCAGGTCGTCGGCCTCGTAGGTTTCGTCGGCCAGCACGGCGAGGCCGAGCGCGGCCGCGACCTCGCGGCAGCCCTCGAACTGACGCTTGAGGTCCGGCGGCGCCGGCTCGCGGTTGGCCTTGTAGGCGGGATAGATCGCGTTGCGGAACGAGCTGGTCAGCGCGATGTCGAACGCCGCCGCGGCGTGGGTCGGCCGCGCGCGTTCGAGCAGGTCGAGCAGGAAGCGGGTGAAGCCGTACACCGCGTTGACCGGACGGCCATCGACGTCGAAGAACTCGTCGGGCACCGAATGCCAGGCGCGGAACACGTACAGGCTGGCGTCGACCAGATGCGCGGTGGGCTGCATGTTCAGCCGTTCCAGGCGGAGACGACGTCGGCCAGCGCCGGGCGCCGGCGCTCGGGCACTTCGCCCTGCGGCGTGCCGATGTGCACGAAGCCGATCACGCGCTCGTGCGCGGCGAGGCCGAGCAAGGCGGCGACGTCGCGGTCGTAGGCGGCCCAGCCGGTGATCCACTGCGCGCCGTAGCCGAGCGCCTGCGCGCCGAGCAGCAGGTTGTAGGCGACGCAGCCGGCCGACAGCAGTTGTTCCTGGCCGGGCACCTTGGGGTTGTCCTCGATGCGCGCGATTACCGCGACCACGACCGGCGCCCAGGTGTAGCGCAGCCGGTCCTTGTTGCGCTTGTCCTCCGACAGCGCCGGATTCTTCTCGATCGCCATCGCCGCGACGCGCTCGCCGAAGCGCAGCTTGGCCTCGCCCTGCAGGACAAGCAGGCGCCACGGGGTCAGCGCGGTGTGGTCGGGCACGCGGATCGCGGCGGCGAAGATGCGTTCGAGTTCTTCCGGCGCGGGGCCCGGCGCGCCGAGCAGTCGGGTCGGCACCGATCGGCGCCGGAACAGCACATCGGAAGGCGGCGGCATGGTCATGCCGCGAGTCTAGCAGGCCGCGCGCAGCGGCCGGCCGCGCGGCCCGCGGCTATCCAGCGCGGCCGGGGGATCGGCTACGATGGGCGAAATGCCTGGGGAGAACGCCATGCCGGTCACCGTCGCCGCCGTCCGCGAAACCAGCGCCGGGGAGCGGCGCGTCGCCGTCACGCCCGAGATCGCGAAGAAGCTGCGCGGCAAGGGCATGGGCGTGCTGCTGGAGCGCGGGCTGGGCGATGCGGCCGGTTTCCCCGACGCGGCCTACGCCGGCGTCGAGTGGGGCGACGCGCCCGCGGTGCTGGCGCGCGCCGACGTGCTGCTCGCCGTGCAGCCGTCCGACGCGCACGCGGCGCAACTGCGCTCCGGCGCGGTGCTGATCGGCCAGTTGAAACCCTACGGCGCCGGCGAGCGCGTCGCGCAGTACGCCGCGCGCGGGCTGTCGGCGTTCGCGCTGGAGCTGCTGCCGCGCACCACGCGCGCGCAGGCGATGGACGTGCTGAGCTCGCAGGCCGCGGTCGCCGGCTACCGCGCCATGCTGATCGCCGCCGAAGCCGCGCCCAAGTTCTTCCCGATGCTGACCACCGCGGCCGGCACGATCCGTCCGGCGCGCGTGCTGGTGATCGGCGCCGGCGTGGCCGGCCTGCAGGCGATCGCCACCGCGCGCCGCCTCGGCGCGCAGGTGGAAGGCTACGACGTGCGTCCGGAGACGCGCGAGCAGATCGAATCGCTGGGCGCGAAGTTCCTCGACCTCGGCGTCAGCGCCGCCGGCAGCGGCGGTTACGCGCGCGAGCTGTCGGCGGAAGAGCGTGCCGCGCAGCAGCAGGCACTGGCCGAGCACCTGAAGAACGTGGACGTGGTGGTGACCACCGCGGCGGTGCCCGGCCGGCCGGCGCCGAAGATCCTCGGCGCGGCGATGCTCGCCGGCATGAAGGCCGGCGCGCTGATCGTCGATCTGGCCGCCGAGGGCGGCGGCAACTGCGAGGGCACGCGGCCCGGCGAGCGCGTGCGCCTCGGCGGCGTCGAAGTGCTGGGGCCGCTGAACCTGCCGGCCGGCGCGCCGCTGTCGGCCAGCGAGATGTACGCGCGCAACCTGGCCAACTTCCTCGAACTGCTGGTCAAGGACGGCGCGCTGGCGCCGGACTTCGCCGACGAACTGGTGGCGAAGACCTGCCTCGCGCACGGCGGCGAGGTGCGTTTCCGCGGCTGAGCGGGGCGCACGGTTGCGCATCCGTTTCTTGGGAGTGATCTCGGCGGAAGCCGCCGTGCGGCGCGTGCAGGGGCTTCGGTTCCGACAATGCCCGGCGAGGCGTGCGCCGCCATCGCGGGTCGCGATCGAAACGCTCCCACGCGAAGCCCCCACGAAAAATCGCGCTGCGGGGCAGCGAATCGCCTGTCGGTTTCGCGCGGCTATCCGCCGCCCGCGTCGTCGCGCGGGTGGTTGTCGTGCAGCCACTGCCGGCGCTGCTCCGGCGTCATCCGCTTCCACTGCTCGCGCAGCGCCTGGCGCTGTTCGGGCGGCAGTGCCTGGAAGTGCGCGTAGGCTTCGTGCAGCTTCTGCCGCTGTTCGGGGGGCAGGTCGTGGAACGCGCGCATGCGGCGGTGCAGCTCGTCGCGCTCCTGCGGCGTCATCGCCGCCCAGCGCTGCAGGCGCTCGCGGACCTGCTGCAGGCGTTGCGGCGGCAGCGCGCTCCAGCGCCGTGCGCGCTCGAGCAGGTGCCGCTGGCGGTGCGGTGGCAGTTGGTCCCATTGCGACTGCAGCGGCGCGAGCAGGTCGCGCTGCTGCGCGTCGAGGCTGCCCCAGGGCACCGGCGTTGGCGCTTCGCGCGGGACTTGCGCCGACTCCTGCGCGGCCGGCGGCGTATCCGCGGCTTGTGCGGACGCGTGGGTGGCGCACCCCAGCGCCGCCAGCAGCGGCACGAGGCGCAACGCGCGACGGGGCGATACGAGCCTCATCGGTGCTGTCCCTGCTGCGGCCGGTTGGCCAGCCAGGCGTAAAAGTCGAGGTCGCGGGCCATGTCGACCTGTTCGGCGTCGGCTTCCAGCAGCGGCTCGCTGTCGCCGTCGGCGATCGCGGCGCCCGGCGCCGCAGCGGCGGGCGGGCGCGGCGCTTCGTGCAGCCAGACCACGCCGAGCGCGAGCAGCCCGGCCGCCAGCGCGCCCGCGGGGATCAGCGCGTGCGCGGCGCGCGGGCGGCGTGCCGCTTGCAGGGCGCGCACGCGCGCGCCGCGCAGGCGCGCCGCGGTGGCGGCGTCGAGGCCGGCGCAGGCGCGGTCGAACGGACGGCGGCAGCGGTTTTCGGGATCTTCGGCGCGCATGTTCATCGCCATGCCTCCAGTTGGATGCGCAACGCCTCCAGCGCGCGCGAGAGATGCGTCTTGACGCTGCCCTCCGAGCAGCCCATCGCGCGGGCGGTCCCGGCGACGTCCAGGCCTTCCAGCATGCGCAGCATGAATGCCTGCTGCTGGCGCCGCGGCAGTCGGCGCACGGCCGCGGCCATGGCCGCGTAGGCCTGCTGGTCGAGCAGGCGCCGGCCCGGATCCGGCGCCAGGTCGGCCGGCTCCCAGGCCGGCGCCTCGTCGCCGTCGGCGTCGTCGCGCCCGTGCAGCCAGCCGACCACGATCGAGCGCACCTTGCGCCGCCGCTGCAGGTCGGTGATGCGCCGGCGCAGGATGCCCCAGAACAGCGGCGACCATTCCTCCGCCGGCTTGCCGGCATAGCTGCGCACCAGTCGCAGCATGGCGTCCTGCACGGCGTCCAGCGCGTCCTCACGATGGCCCAGCGCGATCTCGGCGACGCGGTAGGCGCGCCGCTCGACGCCGGCGAGGAAGCCTTCCAGCGTCGCCGCGCATGGCCGCGCCGGCGGCGCTTCCAGGGCCGCGTCGAGCGTTTCGGCGGCGCCGTTCATCGGCATGCGGCGGCCGCGTTCGCGGCGGTTCGGGCGGGCATGCGGTATTCCTCCACCTTTTCCGGACATGCACAACGCGCCACCGTCGCGCCGGTTGACATGGCCCCGTATGATGGGCCGGCGCCCGCGCGCGGCGGGGGAGTCCGTTCGCGCCGCGCGGGCGGCGCATCGTCCATCCGGCAGAGGCATCCCATGAGCGAAGATTTCCTCATGTTGTACATCTTCATGCTGGCGGCCTTCACGGGCTACGAGATCATCGCGCGGGTGCCGGTGATCCTGCACACGCCGCTGATGTCCGGTTCCAACTTCGTTCACGGCATCGTGCTGGTCGGCGCGATGGTGGCGCTGGGCCACGCCGACACCACGCTGGGCAAGACCATCGGCTTCATCGGCGTGCTGCTGGGCGCGGGCAACGCCGCCGGCGGCTACGTCGTCACCGAGCGCATGCTGGAGATGTTCAAGTCCAGCAGGAAGCCGGAGGGCGGGAAGTGATGGCCGCCCTGCTGCCGAACCTGGTCAAGGCGAGCTATTTCCTCGCCGCGCTGCTGTTCATCCTCGGCCTGAAGCGCATGAGCTCGCCGCGCACCGCGCGCGGCGGCATCGTCTGGGCCGGCGCCGGCATGCTGGTGGCGACGCTGGCCACGTTCTTCCTGCCCGGCATGCACAACCTGCCGCTGATCGCCGCGGCGATCGTGATCGGCACGCTGGCGGCGTGGATTTCCGGCAAGCGCGTGGCGATGACCGCGATGCCGCAGATGGTCGCGCTGTACAACGGCATGGGCGGCGGCTCGGCGGCGGCGATCGGCGCCGGCGAACTGTTGAAGTTCGGCGCCGGCGAGGCGGCGTCGGCGACGCAATTGGTGCTCGGCGTGGTCGGCGCGCTGATCGGCTCGGTTTCGTTCTCCGGATCGCTGATCGCCTTCGCCAAGCTGCAGGGCTGGATGGACAAGCGCTTCGTGTTCGCCGGCCAGCGCGTGGTCAATGCGCTGGTGTTCCTGGCCGCGCTGGCGGCCGGCGCGGCGCTGGTCGCGGGGCGGCTGGAGATCGGGCTGGTCGTCGCGTTCTTCGCGCTGGCGCTGGCCTTCGGCGTGATGATGACGCTGCCGATCGGCGGCGCCGACATGCCGGTGGTGATCTCGATGTACAACGCCTTCACCGGCCTGGCGGTGGCGTTCGAAGGCTTCGTGCTGCACAACGAGGCGATGATCATCGCCGGCATGGTGGTCGGCGCCGCCGGCACGCTGCTGACCCAGTTGATGGCCAAGGCGATGAACCGTTCGCTGGCCAACGTGCTGTTCGGCAGCTTCGGCGCGAGCGGCGGCGTTGCGCAGGAAATCACCGGCGCGCAGAAGCCGATCGAGGCCGCCGACGCCGCGGTAATGATGGCCTACGCCGAGCGCGTCGCCATCGTCCCCGGCTACGGCATGGCCGTGGCGCAGGCGCAACACAAGGTCTGGGAGTTCGCCAAGCTGCTGATCGAGCGCGGCGTGAAGGTGCGCTTCGCCATCCATCCGGTGGCGGGCCGCATGCCCGGACACATGAACGTGCTGCTGGCCGAGGCCGGCGTGCCGTACGACCTGATCGCCGACATGGACGACATCAATCCGGAGTTCCCGGCCACCGACGTGGCGCTGGTGATCGGCGCCAACGACGTGGTCAACCCGGTGGCGAAGACCGATCCGGCCTCGCCGATCTACGGCATGCCGATCCTCGACGTCGCCAGCGCGAAGAACGTGATCGTGATCAAGCGCGGCAAGGGCACCGGCTTCGCCGGCATCGAGAACGCGCTGTTCTACGCCGACAACGCGCGCATGCTGTACGGCGACGGCCAGGCGGCGGCGGGACAACTGGTGGCCGCGGTGAAGGCGCTGGACGGCGGCCACTGAGGCCGCCGCCCCGGCGGGGCACGGCCGGATTGTCTCAGCGCGGCTGCGGTCGCTTCCAGGCCAGCAGCGCCGCCAGCGTCGCGCCGGCCAGCGTCAGCGCCACGTCGGTGGCGTCGAGCGACAGCCGCGCCACCTCGAAGGTCATGCCGGCGCCGATGCGGCGCAGCGTCTCCAGGAACTGCAGGCCCATCGCCGCGGCCACGCGATTCACCGCGAACAGGCACTGCGCGTAGGCGGCGGCCAGCAGCGTGCCCGACGCCGCCAGCAGCGCGGTGCGCGCGCCGGGTGGGCAGCCCCACCAGCGCAGGCTGGCGGCCATGCCGATCGCCACCGCGAGCGGCGCCAGCGGCAGCGCGCGGCCGCTCCACAGCGCGACCAGCGCCCACAGCGCGCCCAGCGCCGACGCGAACAGCGCCGTGCCGAGGATCGACAGCGGCCAGGAGGGATGCGGATCGGGCATGCGGGGCTGCGGCGGCACGAAAAGGCCGCATGATAGCCGCTGCGGCGCGCGCCTCAACACGGTCGCGGTGCGCGGGCGCCTTGAGTTTGCGCGGTGCGGCCCTGACCTGGGTCAGGACCGTCCGCGGCCGGCGGCATAATATGTGCGATCCGCGGCCGCATCGATCGTTCCCGCACGGCCGCCACGCGAGGATTCCATGAGCGGTTTCAGTCTCAACAGCGAGCCCTTCACCCTGCAACGCGACTGCCCGGCGGTAATGGTGCCGCAAGGCGATCAAGTCGTGCTGCCCGCCGGGCAGATCGGCTACATCACCCAGGCGCTGGGCGGCAGTTTCACCGTATACGTGGACGGCAACCTGTTCCGCATCCCCGGCGACGACGCCGACGCGCTGGGCAAGGAGAAGCCCGAGCCGCTGGCGCTGGCGGAAAACGCCGGCGACGAGGACGTCGAGAAGCTGGTGTGGGAACAACTGCGCACCTGCTTCGACCCGGAGATCCCGATCAACGTGGTCGACCTCGGCCTGGTCTACGACGTCAGCCTCGAGCACATGGACGACGGCCGCCGCCGCGTCTACGTCAAGCTCACCCTGACCGCGCCGGGCTGCGGCATGGGCGACATCCTGGTCGACGACGCGCGCACCAAGATCGAGATGATCCCCACCGTCGGCGTCGCCGACATCGACCTGGTGTTCGAGCCGCCGTGGACGCAGTCGATGATGTCCGACGCGGCCAAGCTCGAAACCGGCATGCTGTAACCGCGCCGGCGTTCGCCCGGCGCATCCGCGCTTCCTTCGGTTCTTCTTCCCGCCGCGGGAGCGGTTCCAGCCGCGATCCCGGAACGCCGCTTCGTGGCTGAAGCCCCTCCCACAGGCGGCGGCGATCCGCGGCCGAAGCCGCTCGCGCGCTTCCGAGAAAAAATTTTTCGCCGCGTGCGTGCGAGCCGGGAAATTCTCCGCGCCGTGCGCGTGCGAACTCGGAATTTTTCCTAGTGCAGCGCGAAGCACGCGTTGCTAGTCTCGGCGAATCCTGTGGACGGGGGGTCCGCAGGTGATCCCGCAGCGGCGCCGTTTCGACACCGTGCGCCGCTCCGCAGCAAGCCACGAAGCTCCACGCGCTCGCGCGCGAGGTGGCGCGGATGCGTGCGGGCTCCAGGGACGGACAGATCCGGCCGCAGGCGCGGCCGCACAAGCAGTCCAATCCGAGGGGAGCAACGTGATGCGAATCAGGCATCGAACAAGTGTGTTGATCGGGGCATTGGGGATGGCGTTCGCCGCCGCCGCGCCGGCGGCGACGTCGCAACGCGTGCACGCGCAGATGCAGGGCGTCGCGCCGGTCGCGGCGAACGCGCTCGCGGCCAACCTGAACCTGGGCGCGAACGCCACGCTGGCGCCGCGCGGCAGCCTGCCCACCGCGCACGGCACGCGCACCGTGCGCATGCAGCAGATGTACATGGGCGTGCCGGTGTACGGGCACGGCGTCGCCGTCGAACAGGACGCCCGCGGCAACGCGCAGCGCGCCAACGGCCTGGTCGCGCAGGGCGTGCAGCTCGACCTGGCTTCGGTGACGCCGAAGCTGAGCGACCAGCAGGCGATCGCCGCGCTGGCCAGCCATCACGGGCAGAGCCTCGCGGCCGGCGGCAAGGTGCGCAACGCGCACGCGCAACTGTTCGTCTATCCGCAGGCCCAGGGCAAGGCGCGGCTGGTCTACCTGACCTCGTACTTCAACGACGACGTCCGCCCGACCCGCCCGACCGCGATCGTCGACGCCGAAACCGGCGCCGTGATCAAACAGTGGGACGGCCTCACCACCGCCGACGCCAACGGCCCCGGCGGCAACCAGAAGACCGGCCAGTACACGTACGGCATCGACTATCCCGCGCTGCAGGTCACGCAGTCGGGCAGCACCTGCACCATGCAGAACGCCTACGTGAGGACCTACAACCTCGCCCAGTCGACCAACGCCTCGGGCGGCACGCTGTGGAGCTTCACCTGCCCGACCAGCCAGGGTGATGCGGTCAACGGCGGCTACGGCCCGATCAACGACGCCCATCACTTCGGCGGCGTCGTGCACGACATGTACACCGCCTACACCGGCGCCGCGCCGCTGAGCCAGGTGCTGCTGATGAAGGTGCACTATGGCAAGAGCTACGAGAACGCGTTCTGGGACGGCACGCAGATGGTGTTCGGCGACGGTGCCAGCACCTTCTATCCGCTGGTCGCCGAGGACGTCACCGGCCACGAGATCAGCCACGGCTACACCGAGCAGCACTCCAACCTGGAGTACACCGGCCAGTCCGGCGGCATGAACGAGGCCTATTCCGACATCGCCGGCGAGGCCACCGAGTACTTCGACCGCGGCCACAACGACTTCCTGGTCGGCGCCGACATCATCAAGAACGGCACCGCGCTGCGCTACATGTGCACGCCCAGCCAGGACGGCGGCTCGATCGACAACGCCTCGCAGTACTACAGCGGCCTCGACGTGCACTACTCCAGCGGCGTCTACAACAAGGCGTTCTGCCTGCTCGCCAAGACCTCCGGCTGGGATACCAAGAAAGCCTTCCAGGTGTTCGCGCGCGCCAACGCCATGTACTGGAACGCCACCGAGGACTTCAACTCGGGCGCCTGCGGCGTGCAGAGCGCGGCCACCGACCTCGGCTATCCGGTCGCGGACGTGACCGCGGCGTTCACCGGCGTGGGCGTGGCTTGCCCGACCGGCGGCGGCGGTGGCGGCGGTGGCAGCACCAGCCTGCAGAACGGCGTGCCGGTCACCGGCCTCAGCGGCAGCGCGGGCCAGGAGCTCAGCTACACCGTGGACGTGCCCGCGGGCGCCAGCAACCTGGTGATCGCCATCTCCGGCGGCACCGGCGACGCCGACCTGTACGTCAAGTTCGGTTCCGCGCCGAGCACCACCAGCTACGACTGCCGTCCGTACAAGGCCGGCAACAGCGAGTCCTGCAGCTTCGCCACGCCGCAGACCGGCACCTACTACGTCAAGGTGCGCGGCTATTCCAGCTTCTCCGGCGTCAGCCTGCAGGCGAGCTGGAGCACCAGCGGCGGCGGCGGTGGCGGCACGGTGTTCAGCAACACCACCAACGTCAGCATTCCCGATCGCAGCAGTGCGACCAGTTCGATCAGCGTCACCGGCATCTCCGGCAGCGCGCCGTCGGCACTGAAAGTCACCGTCGACATCGTGCACAGCTATCGCGGCGACCTGCAGATCGACCTGATCGCGCCGAACGGCACCAGCGCGCGCCTGAAGAGCGCCGACGGCTCCGACAGCGCGGACGACGTGCATGCCACCTACACGGTGAACGCGTCCTCGTCGCCGGCCAGCGGCACCTGGAAGCTGAAGGTCACCGACGTATATCGCGGCGACACCGGCTACATCGACGGCTGGTCGTTGCAGTTCTGAGCTCGCCGGGGGCGCCCCCCGCCACCCGACTTGAGCGACCCGGCCCGCAAGGGCCGGGTTTTTTTGTGGCGCTTCCCCGGCGGCGCGGGCGGCTTCGGCGCGCTGCCGGGACGCGATGCGGAGCCGAGGTCAAGCCAGGCCAGCCCCGCCGATGCGCTTGCGCAGGCGCCGGCGATTCGCGGTGAAGCCGCGCGTGTTACCCCAAAGCGGAATCCTTTCTGTGATCGCGATCGCGATGTGCGCGCGCGTTTCCGTGCGCCGGCGCCGCTGCGCGTGGCGTGCACAAGATTCTTTCGCCAACCTGTCGATATACGCCTTTTTTCGTAAGAATCTTTCTTAATGCGCCGCACCGCGAGCGCGTGTAGCTTCGCCGCGCCTGCATCGGGGGGTGTGGGCGGTCCCGCAACGGCGCCGGTTTCCGAAAGCGCCGCTTCGCAGACATCGCCATCGCATTCGAGCGCGTTCGCCCGAATGGCGCGGACGCGCGCGGGCTCCAGGGAAGGACGGCACGGCCGCGGTCGCGGCCGCATTCGATCAATCGGAGGGGAAAACTGCAATGAAACCCAGGCACAGACTGAACGTGCTCGCTGCTGCCGTACTGAGCTTCGTCGCCGCCGTCGGCGTCGATACGGCGACCGCAGCCGGAAATTCATCGACCAACGCACAGGTCGCCAGCGACACGTCGCCCGTCGTCGCGCATGCCTTCGTCCTGCACAAGGGCGATGCCTACAGCGGCCAGTTGTCGTTCGCGCAGCCGATGCACGTCGAGGTGGCGCTGAAGCTGCGCAACGGCACCGAGCTGAAGAGCTTCATCGCCGCGGCCCACCAGGGGCTCGCGCCGCTGGCGCAGCGCGTGATGCCGCATGCGCAGTTCATGCAGCGGCACGCGCCGACCGCGAGCCAGGCCCAGGCCGTGGCCGACTACCTGACCCGCTCCGGCTTCAGCAACGTGGTCATCTCGCCCAACAACATGCTGGTGTCGGCGGACGCCACCGCCGACGTCGTGCAGTCGGCGTTCCACACCACGTTCTCGCGCGTGCATGCGAAGGATGGCCGCGACACCTACGCCAACACCTCCGACGTGCACATCCCGGGGGCGCTGCAGGACAGCGTGCTGTCGGTCATCGGCCTGCAGGACGTGCATCGTGCGCACACCTTCGCGCGCGTGCTGCCGCAGGGCGGCTTGAGCACGCAGGCGATCACCGGGCACAACCCGACCGAGTTCTCGTCCATCTACGGCGGCACCGGCGTGCCGACGGCGGCGGGCGTGACCGTGGGCATCATCACCCAGGGCAGCCTTACCCAGGTGGTGAAGGACCTGAACACGTTCACGTCCAACAACGGCCTGGCGACGGTGACGACGCAGACCGTCAACACCAACGGCACCAGCACCGACACCAGCGGCCTCGGCGAGTGGGACCTGGACAGCCAGGACATCGTCGGCATGGGCGGCGGCCAGGTCGGCAAGCTGATCTTCTACAACATCCCGACGCTGTCGAACGCCAACCTCACCGCCGACATCAACACGGTGGTCAACGCCAACGCGGCGAAGATCATCAACGTGTCGCTGGGCGAGTGCGAGACTGACGCGCAGGGCGACGGCTCGGCCGCGGCGCAGGACCAGAGCTTCCAGCAGGCGGCCGCGCAGGGCCAGACGTTCTCGATCTCGACCGGCGATTCCGGCGCCGACGAGTGCGGCAACGGCGGCACCACGCCGAGCTGGCCGGCGGCCTCGCAGTACGTGGTCGCGGTGGCCGGCACCAAGCTGGACGCCTCCACCACCACCTGGAACAGCGAGGTGGTGTGGAACGACCTCAGCATCAACAACGGCGCCACCGGCGGCAGCGAGAGCACGTTCGAGCCGAAGCCGAGCTGGCAGACGCTGTGGTCCGGCACGCACCGCGGCGTGGCCGACGTCGCCTTCGACGGCAGCCCGAGTTCGGGTGCCGAGGTGATCGTCAACGGTTCGACGGAGCAGATCGGCGGCACCAGCCTGTCGGCGCCGATCTTCGCCGGCATGTGGGCGCGGGTGATCGCGGTGAAGGGCACCGCCGTCGGCTTCGCCGGCCCGCTGCTGTACCAGTTGCCGGCGTCCGACTTCCACGACGTGACCTCTGGCAACAACGGCGGCGAAACCGCGGGCGCGGGCTACGACCTCGCCAGCGGCCGCGGCAGCGTGATCCTGAGCAGCGCGATCAACGATCTCGGCGGCGGCGGTGGCACCAACACCCCGCCGGTCGCGAACTTCTCGTTCGTGGCGAGCGGCCTGACGGTGAACTTCACCGACAGCTCCACCGACAGCGACGGCACGATCGCCTCGCGCTCGTGGACCTTCGGCGACGGCGGCACCTCGACCGCCACCAACCCCAGCCACACCTACGCCGCGGCCGGCACCTACAGCGTCTCGCTGACGGTGACCGACAACGGCGGTGCGACCAACACCAAGACGCAGTCGGTGACGGTCAGCAGTGGCGGCGGTTCTTCGCAGTTGCTCGGCAACACCGGCTTCGAGAGCGGCTCGGCCTCGCCGTGGTCGATGAGCTCGGGCACGCTGTGCAGCAACAGCACGTGCTCGGGCGAGACCGCCCACGCCGGCTCGTGGTTCGCCTGGATGGACGGCTACGGCAGCTCGCACACCGACACGGTGTCGCAGACCGTGACGATCCCGGCCGGCAAGACCTCGGCGTCGCTGCGGTACTACCTGCACATCGACACCAGCGAAACCACCACGTCGACCGCGTACGACAAGCTGTACGTGCGGGTCTACAGCACCTCCGGCACGCTGCTGAAGACGCTGGCGACCTACTCCAACCTCAACCACAACAGCGGCTACACGGTGCACAGCAACAGCCTGGCCAGCTATATCGGCCAGACCGTGGTGATCAAGTTCACCGGCACCGAGGACTCGTCGCTGCAGACCTCGTTCGTGCTCGACGACGTCACCCTGACCGTGCAGTAAGCCGACGCGGCGGGGGCCGCACGCAGCGGCCCCCGTCCGTCACACCGGTTGCTCCCTGCTCGATGGGTGCCCCCCGCATCCCGGATCGAGCGGCCCGGCCCGTGAGGGCCGGGTTTTTTTGTCCAACTCCCCGCTGCAGGAGCGGCTTCGGCCACTGCGGCGGAACGGCGGTTCGCGACCGAGCCCCTCCCGCAGGAGTCCGCTGCGGCAGCGCCCGCGGCGAGCGTCAGGCTTCCTCGAAGCGGTTCGCGCCGCGGTTCTTGCGCACGCGCATCGGGTCCCACACGCGGCCGTTCATGGCGATGTAGACGCCGTCGGGCAGGGTCTGCACCGCGCCGACCGCGCAGCCGATGTTGAACACCGCGTCGGAGCCCTGGAAGCGCGCGGGGTTGAGCGCGCCGGTCAGCACGATCACCTTGCCGGCGATGCCGGTCAGCGCGCGCGCAGTGTCGACCATGGTGTCGGTGCCGTGGGTGACCAGCACGTGGCGATGCGGCTGCGCCTCGATGGTGCGGCGGATCAGCTGGCGGTCGTCCTCGGCCATGTCGAGGCTGTCCTTGCGCAGGATCGACACCACCTCGAAGCGGAACGCGACGCCGAGCTGCGACAGGATCTCGCCGATCTGCGGCGCGCCGATCTGGTAGTCGGACTTGGCGTCGAAGTAGATCTTGTCGATCGTGCCGCCGGTGGTGACGATGGTCAGATGCTGCATGGTGGATTCCGTGCGGAGGCGGCCGCGGCCGCGTCAGGGATGGAGGTCGGCCGCGAGCGTCGCGGCGTCGTCGGGGTCGTGGCGGTGCAGGCGTTGCAGGCCGTGCGCGCGGAAGCGCTGCAGCGCGGCGTGCGGATGGCGGTCGGCATGTACGGCGAGCGCCCACGCCGCGTGCCGCGCCAGCAGCGCGGCGGCGAAGCTGCGCGCCAGCGTCAGCGCCAGGCCGCGCGCGCCGGCCTGCAGCGCGATGCGGTCGTCGCCGCACGCGCGCAGCCAGGCTTCGGCGTCGTCGGCCGCGGCGCGGATGTCGGCATGATCGGCGGCGGTGGGGTCGAGCAGGGCGTCGAGCGCGTGGCGCCACGGCGCGAGGCCGTGGCCGTCCAGCGCGCGCAGCGCGTCCAGCGACAGCACGTTGGTGGTGCCTTCCCAGATCGGGTACACCTGCGCGTCGCGCAGCAGTTGCGGCAGGCCGGTGTCCTCGAGGTAGCCCATGCCGCCGAACGCCTCGATCGCCTCGCTGGCGATCTCCACCGCGAGCTTGCCGGTCCACAGCTTGGCCAGCGGCGTCAGCAGGCGCAGCAGCGCTTCCTCGTCGCGCGTCGCGGCGCCGCTCTGCGCGCGTCCGAGCAGTTCGGCGACGTGGAACACCAGGTGGAACGCCGCCTCGAACTCGGCCTGCATGCCGGCCAAGGTGTCGGCGTGCAGCGGCTGTTCCAGCAGGGTGCGGCCGAACGCGCTGCGCCGGTGCGCGTAGTCGCGTGCCAGTGCCAGGCAGCGGCGCATCGTCGCCAGCGCGCACACCGCGTTCCACAGGCGCGTGATGTTGAGCACCGGCGTGATCATGCGCACGCCGTGGCCGAGCTCGCCCACCGGCGTCGCCGGCGCGCCGTCGAGATGCAGTTCCGCGGTCGGCAGCTCGCGCGTGCCGAGCTTGTCCTTGAGGCGGTCGATGCGCACGCCCTGCCACCGGCCGTCGGCGTCGCGCGTCTCCAGGTAGAACATCGCCAGCGCGGCGGCGCCGGCGCCGGCGCCCTGCGGCCGCGCCAGGGTCAGCGCGGCCTCGCCAACCACCGCCGAGGTGAACCACTTGCGCCCGTACAGCCGCCACTGGCCGTCCGCGCCGCGGCGCGCCTCGGTCTCGCTGTGGCCGACGTCGGAGCCGCCGACGGTTTCGGTCATCCACTGCCCGGACAGCCAGAACGCGGCCGGATCGCGGCTGAGGAAATGCGGCACCGCGCGCTCGATGAGCGCGGCGTTGCCGGAGGCCTTCAGCGCGGTGGCGGCGCCGTCGGTCATCGCCAGCGGACAGGTGTAGAACTCGCTGGCGACGTGATAGAGGTACACCAGCGCGAACTGGTGCGTGCGCGCGTGCTCGCCCCAGGCGTCCTCGTGGCCCGCGGCGATCAGCCCATAACGGGTGGCGATGCCCGCGCCTTCGCGCCATGCCGGCGTCAGCGCGATGCGGTCGACGCGGTTGCCCCAGGCGTCCCATGGCGTGAACGCGGGTTCGCTGCGCGGCGTCCGCACGCGCTCGGCCCAGGCGTCCGCCGCGTGCTGGCCCAGCGCTTCGAGGTCCGCCTCGATCGCCGCGCGCATCGGCGCCGGCAACGCGCGCGCGAGGTAGCCGCGCAGCACGCGGTCGGCGTGGAACTGGTTTTCGAGTTCGGGGGCGGACTGGACGAAGCTCATGGGTCAGCGCCTGCACGGCGCCGAGGACCGCGTGCGGCCGCCCGGCGAGGACGTGATTATACGGCGGCGGGTTTGCGCCGCTTGCGCGCGCCGGCGCCCAGCGCCAGCACCAGCAGCGCGGCCAGCGTCGTTTCGGCCAGCGCCAGCGCGCGCACCGTCGCGGTCGGCGCCGACCACGCCTCGGCCACGCCGTGGCTGAAGTAGAACAGGCAGACGATGCCGGCCCACAGCAGTGCGCGTGCCGGCCGCCGCCACGCCAGCAGCGGCAGCGCCAGCGGCAGCAGCGCGAAGATCAGCGCGGCGGCGACCGACGCGTGCGCCGGCGGCGCCAGCAGCGCGTGCCAGAGCACCTGCAGCGCGGCGAGCAGGCCCCACGCGACGAATCCCGTGCGGCGCGCGTTCATGCGGGCGCTCCCAGCCGCCGCGCCACGTCGGCCACGCGCCGGCCCAGCGCGCGCGCCAGCTCGCGTTCGTGCTCGCTGATCCTGCGTTCGCCGTCGGTGCCGGCGACGTGGCCGGCACCGTAGGGCGAGCCGCCGCTCAGCGTCGCGTTCAAGGCAGGTTCGGTGTAGGGGATGCCGACGATCAGCATGCCGTGGTGCAGCAGCGGCAGCAGCATCGACAGCACGGTGGTTTCCTGGCCGCCGTGCATGGTGCTGGTCGAGGTGAACGCCGCCGCCGGCTTGCCGGCCAGCGCGCCCGACGCCCACTCGGCGCCGGTCGAGTCGAGGAAGTGCTTCAGCGGCGCGGCCATGTTGCCGAAGCGCGTCGGGCTGCCGAGCACCAGGCCGGCGCAGTCGGCGAGGTCGGCGTGCGCGACGTAGGGCGCGCCTTCCCCGGGCACCGGCGGCTGCGCGGTCTCCGTCACCGGCGCCACCGGCGGCACCTGGCGCAGGCGCGCACGCATGCCTTCGACCTCCTCGACGCCGCGCGCGACCAGGCGCGCGAGCTGCGCGGTGTGGCCGCTGCGGCTGTAGTAGAGGATCAGGATTTCCGCCATCGTTCGGGCCGGTCCGTCGTGGGGCGTGCGGCGCCCTGCCGCCGAGGCGCGCAGCGTATCATCCGCAGGGTGCCCGCCACGCGCGCCGCCGGCGTCCGCCCATGTCCCGTCTGCAGCCCAAGCTCGACCTGCGCACGCGTCTCGACCGCGACCGCGCCGCCCATTTCGCGCGCTTCCTGTGGCAGCGCTTCCTCGACGACAAGTGCTTCGAGACCGCCGGCGCGCTGTCCTATACCACGCTGTTCGCGCTGGTGCCGCTGACCGCGGCGGTGTTCGGCGTGCTGACCGCGTTCCCGGTGTTCGCCGAATGGCGCGACAGCGTGTCGGCGTTCGTGTTCCGCAACTTCGTGCCGGCCGCGGGCGACGTGGTGCAGGGCTACCTGCTCGACTTCGCCGGCAAGGCCAGCAGGCTGACCGCGGTCGGCGTGGTCGGCCTGCTGCTCAGCGCGCTGTTGATGATGCGCAGCATCGAGGACCGCTTCAACCGCATTTGGCGGGTGGCGGCCAAGCGCAAGGGCGTGGCGCGTTTCCTGGTCTACTGGGCCGTGCTGACGCTGACGCCGATCCTGCTGGTCGCGGGCCTCGCGGTCACTTCCTACCTTTTCGCGCTGCCGCTGCTGCAGCAGGCGGCGGGCGGGCTGGGGCTGCAGAAGCGCGCGCTGGAGCTGCTGCCGCCGGCGATCACCTGGGTGGCGCTGTTCGCGATGTTCGTGGTGATCCCCAACCGCACCGTGCGCTGGCGCCACGCCGCGGTCGGCGCGCTGGTCGTGGCCGTCCTGTTCGAGCTGGCCAAGGCCGGCTTCGCGCTGTACGTGCGCAGCGTGCCCTCGTACCAGCAGATCTACGGCGCGCTGGCGGTGGTGCCGATCTTCCTGGTGTGGATCTACCTGAGCTGGGCGATCGTGCTGCTGGGCGCGTCGCTGGCCGCCTCGCTGTCGGCATTCGAGTACCGCCCGCTCGCCGACCGCCTGCCGCCGGGCAGCGAGTTCCTCGGCCTGCTGCACGTGCTCAAGCACTTCGTCGCCGCGCAGCGCGCCGGCCGCGGGCTGCACAGCGAAGCGCTGCACTACAGCGAGCGCTTCATTTCCGACGACCTGCTGCAGCGCTATCTCGGCGACCTGCAGCGCGCCGGCCTGGTGCAGCGCACCGAGCGCGGCGAATGGGTGCTGGCGCGCAGCCTCGACACCGCGACGCTGGCCGAACTCTACGAAGCCGGCGGCTACCGCCTGCCGCTCGACCGCGCCGCGGTGGCGCGCCTCGGCGAAGGGTTGCCGACGCCGCTGCGCGACCTGATCGGCGCACTCGCTGCCGGTGTGCGCGACAATCTGCACACCCGGCTCAGCGACGTATTCCCCGTGGCCGCACCCGCCGCCGATCCGCCTTCCGAGGAGCCCGCATGAAACGCATCGCCATCCTGCTCGCCCTGGGGCTGCTGCCGCTCGCGGCGTCCGCCGCCGGCGCGCCGGCGCGGCCGGAGCTGAGCGTCACCACTACCGACGGCGCGACGTTCGACCTCGCCGCGCAGCGCGGCAAGTGGGTGATCGTCAACTTCTGGGCGACCTGGTGCTCGCCGTGCCTGAAGGAGATGCCGGACATCTCGAAGTTCGTCGCCAGCCGCAAGGACGTCGCCGCGATCGGCCTGGCCTACGAAGAGATCGACGCCAAGGATCTCGCCGCGTTCGTGAAGAAGCATCCCGTGGACTACCCGATCGCCAAGGTCGACGTGTACGACCCGCCGAAGGCGTTCGAGACGCCGCGCGGCCTGCCGACCACCTACCTGATCGCGCCCGACGGCACCGTGGCCAAGCACTTCGTCGGACCGATCACCGCGCTCGACCTCGACAAGGCGATCGCCGCGGCGAAGGGGCAGGGCGGCTGACGTGCCCTGCGTGCGCTTCCTCGTCGGCGGCCGCGTGCAGGGCGTGTTCTTCCGCGCCTCCACGCGCGAGCAGGCGCTGAAGCTCGGCGTCAGCGGCCATGCGCGCAACCTGGCCGACGGCCGCGTCGAAGTGCTGGCCTCCGGCAGCGACGCAGCGCTCGACGCGCTGGAACGCTGGCTGCACGAGGGCCCGCCCGCCGCGCGCGTCGCCGAAGTGCGCCGCGAGCCGATGCCCGAACGGGCGCTGCGGGGATTCACCACGGACTGAGGAAGGCCGGCGTCTCCGCTCTGCCGTCCGCGCGTCACGCGGTCACTTGCAGGGGGAGTCCGTGCGTGAGTAGTCAGGTCGAGAATGACTGAATAAGCCAAATCACGATGGACGCAAATATCATTGCGTAGCCCACCAGCGACAGCAGGCCTTGAGCAGGCGTGAACTTGCGGTGGTACGTAGTGCGGCCGCCGACCGGGCCGAAGAGCGTGCGATAGTCGATGGGCGACAAGAACCAAATAGGCGAAACGACAATAAATCCGATGCCCGCTACAAGAAATGGCGCTCTGCCGGTGTATCCCCATGCGATGAACAAAATTACGGCAGTAAGCAAGGCAATCGCTAGACTGGCGACAGATGCGCTCTTGGGTATTTCGATAGTTTCTTTGTCTTTCAACTTCTTGGCCTAACGTCTGAATTTGGCGACGCGAAGTCGTATAGCGGATGGGCGTTCGCTCAATGATTGAGCTGGGTGTGGCTATGGGCGCATTGCACCAAGGAGCAGCGCCACACCGAACCAAATGCATAGAAGACCGAATGCCCATTTGACCACAACTGCATGAAAGCGAGGAATAGAAAAAACTTTGGAGACAATGCCACCCTTTGTTCGGATTGCCTTGCCACCAACGATGATGACAAAGCTGCCAACAGCGATGAGAACAATGCCGAAGACGTGGCCCATGATCTGCTTGGCACCTAACACCTGAATTAAGCCGCGCCACGAAGTGGCGTCGGTTTGAAGGGCGGATTCCATCCTGGCCCGAGCCTGCGTGGCTCATTCCAAGGCCGCATACACGACTGCAACCGATCCGCTTTGCCGTCCGCGCATCACACGGTCACTTGCAGGGGGAGTCCATACACGAGTTGTTAGCCACTACCGCCACAAGGTTACACGCCAGATAGGGGTAATTGCTCCTGAAAACATATCCATATGCCCGTGATTCCCTTGGACGAATGTACCTTCGACAAGAACATACTTGCCGTTGAACTCCGCTAGCTTGGCGTAGCTAACCCCGATCTTATTCAGATCCGGCTCGATCCAGAGGCAATTTGATGAGAGACCATGAATCAGATCCTCTTTGTGCAGACACAGTTGATTGCCTTCGAATGCTAGTTGAAATGCTCCTATGACGCGCACGGGCTTGCCGTCGTACGCTGCAGGATTGGCAATAAGTGAGACTAGCGAAGCGCCTTTGGCGGACTGATCAGCCTCACCATAGTTGACGAAAGTCGATGCGCGAGCTGTGGCCACGCTGATCAAGAAGTAACATGAAATTGAGAGGAGTAGTTTCATCTGGCTAACGCTTGAATTAAGCCGCGCCGCGAAGCGGCGGAGAGTTCCTACGAAAAAGTGGACGCCGGTGGTCAGACACCTTGGGCCTCGAACTCGATCGGTGAACGATACCCCAGGGCCGAGTGTAAGCGGTGCTGGTTGTAGAAATCGACGTAGCTGCGAAGCGCCGAGCGTAGCGTCCGGTCGTCGATGAAGTGCTGGCGGTGATACATGTCCGACTTCATCGACTTGTGCCACG
>NZ_JBDKSX010000039.1:0-8831 GCF_039680435.1 Mizugakiibacter sp.
GACGACGCGCGCCTCGCGTTCGTGCTGGCCGGCGGCGACGACTACGAACTCTGCTTCAGCGTGCCGCCGGACCGCGTGGCGAACGCGACCGCGGATCTCGCGCGGCTCGGCTGCGGCGCCACGCGCATCGGCCGCATCGTCGAAGGCGCCGGCGTGCGCGTGCGCGACGCGCGCGGGCAGACGCTGGCGCCGCCGCGGCGCGGCTGGGAACACTTCGCCTCGTGAACGCCAAGACCGCGCTCGATGCCGCGCGGCGGCGCGCGCTGCTGGCGCATCCGGCCGGATGGATCGCGGCCGGTTTCGGCGCGGGCCTCGCGCCGTTCGCGCAGGGCACCTCCGGCTCGCTGGCGGCGCTGCTGCCGTGGTGGTTCGTGCTGCGCGAGCTGCCGTGGCCCGCGTACGCCGGCGTGCTCGCGCTGGCGTTCGCGCTGGGCGTGTGGGCCTGCGGCGTCGCCGGCGCCCGCCTCGGCGTCGACGATCACCGCGCGCTGGTGTGGGACGAATTCGTCGGCCAGTGGCTGGCGCTGTTCGCCGCGCCGGCCGGCTGGCCGTGGATGCTGGCCGGCTTCGCGCTGTTCCGCCTGTTCGACGTGTGGAAGCCGTGGCCGATCCGCTGGTTCGACCGCCGCGTCAAGGGCGGCCTCGGCGTGATGCTGGACGACCTCTTGGCCGGCGTCGCCGCGGCGCTGGTGCTGCAACTGGCTGCGCGCTTCGCGTAACGCCGCGCCACCCGGTCGCAACCGCTGCATGCGATGAGACACCGCATCCTACGTGCCGAACCCATCCGCATCGCGGCCGTCGCGTAGGGTGGGCTTCAGCCCGCCATCGCTTTTTTCGACATGCGCGTTCGGTGGGCTGAAGCCCCCCCTACGTGCCGCTTTGCGCCGCGCGCGGCGCCGCGGGCTCGTGCAGCATCTCGGCGACGCGCGCGCGCAGCCACGGCAGCACTTCGCCCTCGAACCACGGATTGCGGCGCAGCCAGACCTGGTTGCGCGGGCTCGGGTGCGGCAGCGGCAGGATGCCGTCGCCGGTGAAGTCGCGCCATGCGCGCACGGTCTCGGTCAGCGACGCGCGGCGCCGCGCGCCGAGCAGGTAGGCGTGCGCGTATTGGCCGATGGCCAGCGTCAGGCGCACCTCGGTGAGCAGCGGCAGCAGGCGCGGATGCCAGGTCGCGGCGCACTCGGGGCGCGGCGGCAGGTCGCCGGACTTGCCCTTGCCGGGATAGCAGAAGCCCATCGGCACGATCGCGACGCGCCCGGCGTCGTAGAAGGCGTCGCGGTCGATGCCGAGCCACGCACGCAGGCGGTCGCCGCTGGGGTCGTTGAACGGGATGCCGGTCTCGTGCACGCGCCTTCCCGGCGCCTGGCTGGCGATCAGCAGGCGCGCGCTGGCGCTGGCCTGCAGCACCGGCCGCGGTCCCAGCGGCAGATGGCGTTCGCAGATGCGGCAGGCGCGGATGTCGCGCAGCAGTGCGTCGAGTGTGGTCGGCATGGTCAGGTCGCGGCAGTGCGTGCCGCCTTCGGCGTCATTCCGGCGAAAGCCGGCATTCGGCGGCGCCGGCGTGCGAGGCGGGAAGAGGCGCAACATGCGTAGCGCGCGCTGCGCGCACGCCAGCTCCCGGCGACGTGCGCGGAGCGCACGCCACCCGGCGGCACGGGCATGACGACGCCATGGTCTTCACCGTCTCCCGTCTCAAGGCAACAACTTTCCCGGATTGAGAATCCCGTCCGGATCGAACGCCGCCTTGATGCCGCCCATCAGCCCCAGCGCGACGGCGTCCAGCGCGCGCGGCATGAACGCGCGCTTGGCGAGGCCGATGCCGTGCTCGCCGGAGAGCGTGCCGTCGAGCGCGATCACGGCGTCGAACACCTCCGCCAGGCAGGGTTCGGCGCGCGCGCGTTCGGCGGCATCGCGCGGCAGCAGGTTGACATGCAGGTTGCCGTTGCCGGCGTGGCCGAAGCAGACGATCGGCAGCGCGTACTTCGCCGCCAGCCGCTTGGTCGTCGCCACCAGCTCGGGCACGCGGCTGACCGGCACCACCACGTCCTCGTTGATCTTGTTCGGCGACAGCGTGCGCAGCGCCGGCGACAGCGCCCTGCGCGCGGCCCACAGCGTCGCCGCCTCGGCGGCGTCGGCGGCGGCGCGCAGTTCGAGCAGGCCGTCGCCGCGCGCGGCGCACGCGACCGCCTCGACCGCGGCGGCCAGCGTCCCGGGTTCGCCGTCCACCTCGATCATCAGCAGCGCGCCGGCGTCGGGCACCGCGTCGCCGCCGTGCGCGCGCGCCAGCTTCAGGGCCTCGTCGTCGAGGAATTCCAGCGCGCACGGCGTGACCGGCTGCGCCATGATGCGCGCCACCGCGCGCGCCGCGGCGCCGACGTCGGCGTAGGCCGCGCGCAGCGTGCGCAGCGCGGACGGCTTCGGCACCAGCTTCAGCGTCGCCTCGGTGATCAGCGCGAGCGTGCCTTCCGAGCCGAGCAGCAGGCGGGTCAGGTCGTAGCCCGTCGCGCCCTTGGTGGTGGGCGCGCCGGCGCGGAAGCTCTCGCCGCTGCCGGCGACCGCGCGCAGCGCCAGCACGTTGTCGCGGGTCGCGCCGTACTTCACCGCGCGCGGGCCGCCGGCGTTGCAGGCGAGGTTGCCGCCGATCGTGCAGAACGGCGCCGAGGTCGGGTCCGGCGGCCAGAAGAAACCGTGCGGCGCGGCCGCCGCCTGCAGGTCCGCGTTCAGCACGCCGGGCTCGACCACCGCCAGGCGGTTGTCGGGATCGACGCGCAGGATGCGGTTCATGCGCTCGAAGGAAACCACCACGCCGCCGGCGACCGGCACGCTGGCGCCGGTGGTGTTGGTGCCGCGGCCGCGCGCGGTCAGCGGCATGCGCTGCGCGCGGCAGGCGCGCACCAGCGCCTCGACCTGCGCGTGCTCCGTCGGCAGCACCACCGCCTCGGGCAGCGTCTCGCGCCGCGAGTTGTCGTAGGCGTAGGTGGCGCGGGTGGCAACGTCGAGCGCGAGCGCGTCGCCGAAGATCGCGCGCAGCGTCGACGCGAAGTCTGGCGAGAGCGACATGGCGTCGAGTTTACGCCGTTCCCGAGTCCCGAGTCCCGGCGCTCAGTCGGTGTACTCGAACACCTTGACCACCTTGCCGACGCCGGCGACGTTGCGCACCAGTTCGACGACCGCATCGGCCTCGGTGCGGCTGACCAGCCCCATCAGGTACACGGTGCCGTGCGCGCTGGTGACGTTGACGCGGGTCGGGTCGAAGCCTGACAGGCTGGTGATGTTGAGCAGCGCGGCCTTCACGCGCGCGGTCAGCGCATCGTCGCCGCGCCGCGCCCAGAAGCCCTGCGGCTCCATCACCTCGATTTCGTCGACCAGCTTGCGCGTGCCCTCGAAGCCGGTCGCCAGGCGCACGGCGCGCGCCTTCAGCTCGGGCGTGCGCACCTCGCCGACCAGCAGCATCACGCCGTTGAACACGACCACGCTGACGTCGTTCTTCAGCGCCAGCTCCTGGTCCTTGTTGATCGCGCTCATCGCCGAAAGCTGCAGGTTGCGGTCGGAGACGACCGTGCCGAAGCCGCGCCGGTCGCGCGCCGCGCCGGCGCCGGCCGCGGCGCCGCCGACCACGACGGCTGCGCAGCCGGCGAGCTGGACCAGGGCGAGGGCAAGCAGCAGGGGCGGGAGCAGGCGTCGCATCGGGGATCCTCAGTCGGCGTCGAAGGCGGCGCGCTGCCAGTCGCATGCCGGCTGCGCCGCGTCGCCGGCGAACGCTACCACATCGAAGCGGCACGGCAGGTGCGCGAGGCGCGGATGCGCGGCGAGGAACAGCGACGCGGCGCGCACCAATCGCGCGCGCTTGGCCGCATCGACCGAGGCCATGCCGCCGCCGAAACCGGCGCCGCGCCGGTAGCGCACCTCGACGAACACCAGCGTGTCGCCGTCGCGCATCACCAGGTCGATCTCGCCGTGGCGCGTGTTGAAGTTGCGCGTAACCAGGCTGAGGCCGGCGCCGGCCAGCCGTTCCAGCGCGCGCTGCTCGAAGGCGTCGCCCTGCGCGCGCGTCATGCGTTCAGGGCGACGACGGCGCGGCGCCGGCGGGCGCCGGTACGGGTGCGGGCGCGGCTGTCGCGGTGGGAGCGCCGACGTCGAGGCCGCCGGCCAGCGGCCGCGCCACGCCGTCGGCGAAGCGCGCCCAGGTCAGCGTGCGGTGCACGCGGCCGAAGCTGTCCTCGGCGAGCTGGCCGGTAGCGCCCGGCAGGTAGCTGCCGGCGTGCATGCGCAGCCAGTCGAGGTACGGCGTCAGCGCGAACGCGTCCATGCCGAACGCGAACAGGCGCGCGCCGGCGCCGCGGGCAAGCGGCAGCTGCGCGGCGATATCGTCGCGCCGCGGCAGGCCGGGCTGCGCGTCGAACAGCCACGGCGCGTCGCAGAACTCGACGCCGTCGAGGTCGCGGTCGAGATTCGGCGCGTCGTCGCCGGAGTAGACGTGCGAGGTGGCGAACACCGGCTGCGTCGCCTTGGCCAGCTTGAGCTGCGGCAGCAGCAGGCGCGCCTGCTGCGGGCGTAACGCGAGGAACACGCCGTCGGCATCGGCGAGCGGCATGCCGGCGATCTGCCCGGCGTAGTTGACCGCGTCGCTCTTCAGCGCGGCCTCGCCGGCGACGCGGCCGCCGGTGCCCTCGAACTGCGCCTTGAAGGCGCGCGCCGCGCGCTGCGCCCAATCGTCCTCGGCGGCGAACACCAGCGCGTTCTTCAGCCCGCGCGCGGCCATGTACTCGGCGACCTGCGCGCCTTCGTTCTCCGGCAGCAGGCCGAACTCGGCGCTGCCGGGCGGCGGCAGCGCGGTGCCGTCGGGATGGTTCAGCGCCAGCACCGGCACCGGCAGCGTGGCCTGCTGGAACACCGCGGCGACGGCCTCGCGCGACAGCGGTCCGATCACCAGCTCGGCGCCGTCGGCCACCGCCTTCTGGTAAGCCGCCACCGCCTGCGCGGGATCGTTGCCGCTGTCGTACAGCTTCAGCGTCGGCCGCGGCGCGCCGCCGCGCGCGGCATCGAAATAGGCGGCGAAGAAGCCGTCGCGCACCGCGCCGGCGGCGGCGGCGAGCTGGCCGTCCGCAGGCAGCAGCAGGGCGACCGCGCGCAGCGCGCGGTAGCCTTCGCGCGTGCCGGCGGCGGCGCCCTCGGCAGGCAGCACGGTGCCGACCGGATGTTCGAGCTGCGGCTGCGCGACCGCCACCGCGACGCCCTGCCGCGCCAGCGCCTGTTCGACCCAGACGCGCAGCGGATCGGTCGCCGGCAGCGTGTCGCGGCGGCGCAGCAGCTCGGCGCTGGGCAGCTTGCCGAGCAGGGCGACGATCTGCTGCTCGTTGCCGCTGCGATCGAGGCCGCCGAGCTGCGCGTCCATGGCCGTGCGCGTGGCCGCAGCGCCCCAGGCGTCGCCGGCCTGCGCCTGCGCGCGCGCGCTCAGCTCCTGCGCGCGCGACCGCAACGCCGGCGGCAGCGTCGGCGTTGCGCCGGCGAGCAGGCCGAGCGCGCGCGCGGCGTCGTTGCGGCTGAGCGCGAGCTGCGCGTCCAGCAGGTCGTAGCGCGAGGCTTCCTCGCCCTCGAGGTGGCGGCGCTTCACCCCGTCCAGCGCCTGCGCGGCGCGGTCCAGCGTGCCCTCCTCGCCGAACGCCTCGGCGGCGCGCAGGCGGTAGTGGTCGCGGCCGGCGTGGCTCTGCGCGGCGAGCGCGAGGAACGCCTGCGCGGCCTGGTCGAATTCGCCGCGGCGGTACAGCGCTTCGGCGCGATCGGCCTGCGCCTGCTGCTGCGGCGTCGGTGTGCCGAGCGTGGCGCAGCCGGCGAGCAGCAGGGCGGCGATCAGGTACGCCGCGAGCGAGCGGAAGATGCGCATGCGGTGGTCCCCGAACTCTCGTGATGCCGGCGATTTGCGCGATGATAGCCGATCGGGCCGCGCAGCCGCGGCGATGCGGAGCACGTATGCACGACGCCAGGCCGGGCACGCTGTGGATCGTGGCGACGCCGATCGGCAATCTCGACGATCTCGCGCCGCGCGCGGTCGCGGTCTTGCGCGACGTCGCCCTGATCGCCGCGGAGGACACCCGCCACAGCCGGCCCCTGCTCGCCCATTTCGGCATCGCGACGCCGCTCGTCGCGCTGCACGAGCACAACGAGCGCGAGGCGGTCGCCGCGCTGCTGGCGCGGCTGGCGGCGGGCGAGTCGCTGGCGCTGATTTCCGATGCCGGCACGCCGCTGGTCAGCGATCCCGGCTTCCGCCTGGTGCGCGCCGCGCGCGCGGCCGGCATCCGCGTCTCGCCGGTGCCGGGCGCGTGCGCGGCGATCGCCGCGCTGTCGGTGGCCGGCCTGCCGAGCGACCGCTTCGTGTTCGAGGGCTTCCTGCCGGCGAAGGCCGCGGCACGGCGCGCGCGTCTCGCCGAACTGGCCGCGGAGGCGCGCACGCTGGTGTTCTACGAGTCCGGCCACCGCGTCGCCGAATCGCTGGCCGACATGCGCGAGGCGTTCGGCGCCGCGCGCGAGGCGGTGCTGGCGCGTGAGCTGACCAAGCTCTACGAAACCGTGCTGGCCGCGCCGCTGGGCGAACTCGCCGAGCGCGTCGCGCGCGATCCCGACCAGCAGCGCGGCGAGTTCGTGCTGCTGGTGGCGGGACGCGGCGACGACGCCGATGCGCGCGTCGAGGAAGGCCGGCGCGTGTTCGCCCTGCTGCGCGAGGAGCTGCCGCCGGCGAAGGCGGCGAAGCTCGCCGCGGCGATCAGCGGCGCGCCGCGGCGGGCGCTGTACGAAGGCTGATAGAATAGACGCCGGAGTCGGCCGGACAGTCGCGCCGCGCGCAAGCGCGTCGAGGAAAGTCCGGGCTCCATAGGGCAGGGTGCCAGGTAACGCCTGGGCGGCGCGAGCCGACGGAAAGTGCAACAGAGAGCAAACCGCCGATGGCCCGCAAGGGATCAGGCAAGGGTGAAACGGTGCGGTAAGAGCGCACCGCGCGCGGGGCCAACGCCGCGTGGCACGGCAAACCCCACCCGGAGCAAGACCGAATAGGGGAACGATGGCGTGGCCCGCGCCGTTCCCGGGTAGGTCGCTGGAGCCGCGTGGCGACGCGCGGCCGAGAGGAATGACTGTCACGCCGCGAGGCGTACAGGACCCGGCTTACAGGCCGACTCCATTTTTTCCTGCCGACGGCATGGCGCTAGCAAGCGCCGTGCCGCTCGGCGTGTCCGCCAAGCCGAAGAGCCGCGAAGCGTCCAAGTGAAATCCTTTTCTTTCAAACACCTTCGGAACGTTTCTCAGAGATGGCTGTAAGCACTGCCACGGTTTCGCCTTTCTCCTTGATCTGCAAGCGAAATTTCCCTTGACAGTCTCAAACCCTGCGACTATCGTGGGTTCGAGTGTGAAATCGTGGGAATTTGTGGTAACAGGCCGCGACCGTGTTCCAGGGTGAAACCGCCATCAGCGTCGACGAAAAGGGCCGCCTGGCCATCCCGACCGCGTATCGGGAGCCGGTCGCGCAGGCCTGCGGCAACCGTCTGGTGCTGACCTACAACCCGTTCGAGTCCGGCTGCCTGTGGATCTTCCCGCAGCAGGAGTGGGAGCGCGTGCGCGACCAGGTGAACGCGCTGCCCAGCGTCAAGGCGGTGCATCGCGCGCTGCAGATGAAGCTGGTCGGCGCCGCGGCGCAGGTCGAGCCGGACGGCGCGGGGCGCATCCTGCTGCCGGCCAGCCAGCGCGCCGCGGCCGGCATCGAGAAACGCGCGGTGCTGCTCGGCATGGGCAACAAGTTCGAGCTTTGGAGCGAACAGGCGCACCTCGCCAAGATCCGGCAGACGATCGGCGAGGGCGAGATCAGCGAGGACATGGCGGGCTTGAGGCTTTAGCGAAGCGATGAACGGGATGGCGGCGATGGCGGGCGAAGAGCTGCGACACATCCCGGTCATGCTGGAAGAGGCGCTGGAGGGGTTGGCGGTGCGGCCTGGCGGGCGTTACCTGGACGGGACGTTCGGGCGCGGCGGCCACGCGCGCGCGATCCTCGATCGGCTGGGGGCGGACGGACGGCTGCTGCTGATGGACCGGGACCCCGCGGCGATCGCGGCGGCGCGGCGCGATTTCGCCGGCGACGCGCGCGTCGCGATCCGCCACGGCAGCTTCGCGGAACTCGCGGCGTGGGAGGCGACGGCGGAAGGGCTGGACGGCGTGCTGCTCGATCTCGGCGTGTCCTCGCCGCAACTGGACGAGGCGGCGCGCGGCTTCAGCTTCATGGCCGACGCGCCGCTCGACATGCGCATGGACCCCACCGGCGGCGAGAGTGCGGCGGACTTCCTGGCGCGGGCGGACGAGCGCGATATCGCCGACGTGCTGTGGCGCTACGGCGAGGAGCGCATGAGCCGGCGCATCGCGCGCGCAATCGTGGCGCGACGGCGCGAGGCGCCGATCCGGCGCACCGGCGAGCTGGCCGACCTGGTCGCGCGCGCGGTGGGGCGGCGCGAGCCGGGCAAGCATCCGGCGACGCGCAGCTTCCAGGCGCTGCGCATCCACGTGAACGGCGAGCTGGACGCGCTGGAAAAGGGTTTGCAGGCGGCGCTGGCGCGGCTGAAGCCGGGCGGGCGCCTGGCGGTGATCAGCTTCCACTCGCTGGAGGATCGTGTGGTCAAGCAGTTCATCCGGACGGAATCCGGCGTGCGCGTGCAGACGCGCCGCGGGCCGCCGGTCGCGCCGGCCGCGCCGCGGCTCGCCGCGGTCGGCAAGGCGCGCTTCCCCTCCGACGCCGAGCTGGCGACCAATCCGCGCGCCCGTTCGGCGGTGCTGCGCGTGGCGGAGCGCCGCGCATG
>NZ_JBDKSX010000040.1:0-10792 GCF_039680435.1 Mizugakiibacter sp.
GCGCGCCTCGTGCGCAAGCGCCTCGCGCAGCGCCGCGCGGAAGCGCGGATCGCGCAGGTAGTGGCGCGAATGCGTGCGCGACGGCAGGAAGCCGCGCGCCAGCTTGTGTTCGCCCTGCGCGCCCGGTTCGAAGCGGGCGAGGCCGTGGCGGATGCAGTACTCGATGCCCTGGTAATAGCACAGCTCGAAATGCAGGCCCGGCACGTGCGTGTGCGCGCCCCAGTAGCGGCCGTACAACGTGTCGCGACTGCGCAGGAACAGCGCGCCGGCGACGATGCGCCCGCCGCGCCGGCCGAACGCGACCAGCACCTGCGCCGGCATCGCCGTGCCGAGGTGGCGGAAGAAGGCTGCGGTCAGCGTGGGCAGGTTGCCCTTGGCGTCGAAGGTGCCGCGGTAGAGCGCGTGCATGTCGGCCCAGGCGCGCGCGTCCATGGCGGCGCCGTCGCGCAGTTCGACCTCGATGCCGGCCTGCGCCACCTGCGCGCGCTCGTGGCGCAGGTTCTTGCGCTTCCTGTGGTTCAGCGCGTCGGCGAAATCGGCGAAGTCGCGGTAACCGCGATTGCGCCAGTGGAACTGCCAGTCGCTGCGCGCGAGCCAGGCGTCGTCGAAGGCCGTGGCGTCGTCGCCGGAAAGGAAGTTGGCGTGCGCGGAGGACAGGCCGCGCTCGTCGGCGAGTCGGCGCAACACCCCGGCCAGCGCCGCGCGGCGCGCGCCCGCGCCCTCGCCCTCGCCGGTACCGACCAGCAGGCGCGGCCCGGAGATCGGCGAATAGGGCACCGCCGCGAGCAGCTTGGGGTAGTAATCGAGGCCGGCGCGCGCGTAGGCGCGCGCCCAGGTCCAGTCGAACACGTACTCGCCGTGCGAGTTGCCCTTGAGGTACAGCGGCGCCGCCGCGACCAGCCGGCCGTGTTCGTACAGCCCGAGGTGGAACGGCTGCCAGCCGAGGTCGGCGCGTATGCAGTCGTGGCGTTCGAGCCCGGCGAGGAAGGCGTGGCGGACGAACGGATGGTCGTCCGCCAGCAGCGCGTCCCACGCCGCGGGCTCGATCTCGTCCAGCGCGGCGTGGATGCGGGCTTCGAGCATGCGCCGAGTATGGCGCCGGCGCGCGGCCGGCGCGAAACCTCACCCGACCGCGTGCTGCTGGTCGAGCCAGCGTTCGGCATCGAGCGCGGCCATGCAGCCGAAGCCGGCCGACGTGACCGCCTGGCGGTAGACCTGGTCGGCGACGTCGCCGGCGGCGAACACGCCGGGCACGCTGGTCATCGTGGCCATGCCGTCGAGGCCGGTGCGGATGCGGATGTAGCCGTTCTTCATGTCGAGCTGGCCGTCGAAGACGCCGGTGTTGGGCGTGTGGCCGATGGCGACGAAGAAGCCGGTCACGGCGATATCGCGCGTGCTGCCGTCATGCACGTTCTTGATGCGCATGCCGGTGACGCCGCTGTCGTCGCCCAGCACCTCGTCGACGGTATGGTTCCAGACCAGCTCGATCTTGCCGCTGGCCGCCTTCTCGAACAGCTTGTCCTGCATGATCTTCTCCGCGCGCAGGGTGTCGCGGCGGTGCACCAGGTAGACCTTGCGGCAGATGTTGGCGAGGTACAGCGCCTCCTCGACCGCGGTGTTGCCGCCGCCGATCACGGCGACGTCCTGCTCGCGGAAGAAAAAGCCGTCGCAGGTCGCGCAGGCCGACACGCCGCGTCCCTTGAACTTGTCCTCGGACTCGATGCCGAGGTACTTGGCGGTGGCACCGGTGGCGATGACCAGCGCGTCGCAGGTGTAGTCGCCGCTGTCGCCCTTGAGCCGGAACGGGCGCTGCGACAGGTCGGCGGTGTGGATGTGGTCGAACACGATCTCGGTGGCGAAGCGCTCGGCGTGCTTCTGCATGCGCTCCATCAGCGCCGGACCCTGCAGGCCTTCCACGTCGCCCGGCCAGTTGTCCACGTCGGTGGTGGTGGTCAACTGGCCGCCCTGCTGCAGGCCGGTCACCAGCACCGGCTTGAGGTTCGCGCGCGCCGCGTAGACGGCGGCGGTGTAGCCCGCGGGGCCGGAACCCAGGATCAGCAGGCGGCTGTGTTTGGAAGTGCTCATGTATAATCCTTGGCTTTGTTGCGGCTTGAAGATTGGCTGTCGAAGGGGACGCGCGCCGCGCGTGTTCCCGGGGTCGTTCCCGCTGCGTCCGCGCGCCTGAATCGGCGCGGGACGGACGCTTCCCGCCCGAACGCGCGCCTCCGCACGACGGAGGCGCGGCCACGGGCGGACGCCGGAGTGCGGGAGAATGGGGAACGGCAGGCGGCGAATCAAGGCGCACGGTTGAGACAGGAGGCCGCGCTCGCGCGGCGACCTTTCATTTCGCACGAGGAAATGTACGCATGCGTATCGGTATTCCGTCGGAAACCAAGACCCTCGAGGGCCGCGTCGCGCTGGTCCCCGCCGCCTGTGCCGACCTGGTCCGTCGCGGCCACGAGGTGTTCATCCAGTCCGGCGCCGGCCTGAAAAGCGGCTTCGCGGACGAGGCGTTCGCCAAGGTCGGCGTGAAGATCGTCGCCGACGCCGCCGCGCTGTACGAGGCCGGCGAGCTGATCGTCAAGGTGAAGGAGCCGATCGCCGGCGACCTCGCCCTGCTGAAGAAGCACCACCTGCTGTTCTGCTACCTGCATCTCGCTGCGGAGCCGGAACTGACCAGGCGCCTGCTCGACATCGGCCTGACCGGCGTCGCGTTCGAGTCGGTGGAAGAGACCAACGGCTCGCTGCCGCTGCTGGCGCCGATGTCGATCATCGCCGGCCGCATCGCCGTGCAGGTCGGCACGCACCTGCTGCACCAGCCGGAAGGCGGCAAGGGCAAGCTGCTGGGCGGCCTGCCGTCGACCGAGCGCGGCAAGGTGGTGGTACTGGGCGCGGGCGCCGCCGGCGGCAATTCCGCCGCGCTGGCCGCCGCCTCGGGCGCCAACGTGGTGGTGTTCGACAAGCGCCCCGACCGCCTCGCGCAGATGATGGCGCTGGGCGCCAACGTGACCGCGCTGTATCCCTACGACACCGTGGTGGCCGAGGAAGTCGCCACCGCCGACCTCGTGGTCGGCGCGGTGCTGATCCCCAGCGCCAAGGCCCCGCACGTGGTCACCAGGGCGATGGTTGCGAGCATGGAGAAGGGCAGCGTGCTGGTCGACATCTCGATCGACCAGGGCGGCTGCCTCGAGACGTCCAAGCCGACCACCTGGAAGGAGCCGACCTACCTCGTCGACGGCGTCACCCATTTCGCGGTGACCAACATGCCGGGCGCGGTGCCGCAGACCTCATCGCAGGCGATCTCGGCGGCGATCCTGCCGTACGTGCAGCGCCTCGCAGCCGGCAAGGAGTGGCGCGACTACACTGCGCTCGCGCGCGGCATCAACGTCGAGGGTGGCGAGATCGTGCACCCGGCGCTGCAAGGCATGGTATAAGCATCGCCGTAACAGCGGGTTAGGCCGCCAACTTGAGGTGAACTCTGATCGTGGCGCGCAGCGCGAACGCGAAGGGCAAAACCCAGGCCGGCGGCCTCAGTGACGGCACGCGGCGCATCCTGCGCGAAGCGGGTGCGCTGCTGCTGCTGCCGCTGGCGCTGTATCTGCTCGCCTGCCTGGCGAGCTACAACCCCGGCGATCCCGGCTGGTCGCACGCCGGCCAGCCGGACTTCGGCATCCGCAACTTCGGCGGCACCGTCGGCGCCTATCTCGCCGACCTGCTGCTGTACCTGTTCGGCGCGCTGGCCTATGCGTTTCCGCTGCTGCTGGGCGTACTGGGCGTAACGGTGCTGCGCGGTCGCAACGCCGCGCAGGCGCCGTCGCCGCTGGAGCCGACCCTGCGCCTGATCGGCTTCGTTGCGTTCTTCGCCAGCGGTTCCGGCCTGGCGCACCTGCATTTCGACGGCCCCAGCCGGCTGCCCAACCGCGCCGGCGGCATCCTCGGCGAGCTGGTCGGCGGCGTGCTGATGAAGGGCTTCGGCTTCTCCGGCGCGACGCTGTTCCTGCTCGCGCTGTTCCTGGTCGCGGTGACGCTGGCGACCGGGCTTTCCTGGTTCAAGGTGACGGACGCCACCGGGCGCCTGGCGCTGGCGTTCGGCGCGTGGTTCGGCGGCAAGCTGAAGCGGGCGCCCGAGGCGATGGCCGCGCGCGCCGCGCGCATCGAACGCGTGGAGGTGCGCAAGGTCGAGGCGGTCAAGCAGGCCAAGCGCGAACCGATCCGGATCGAGCCCACGGTGGCGCCGATCGAGAAAAGCGAGCGCGCCCGCCGCGAAACGCAGATCCCGTTGTTCAGCGGCCCCGCCGCCGACGGCGAGCTGCCGCCGCTGTCGCTGCTCGACGAGCCGAAGCCGCAGGGCAAGGGCTACTCCGAGGAAACGCTGGAAGTCCTGTCGCGCCAGGTCGAGCTGAAGCTGAAGGATTTCCGCATCGACGCCAAGGTGGTCGGCGTCTATCCCGGCCCGGTGATCACGCGCTTCGAGCTGGAGCCGGCCGCCGGCGTGCGCGGCAGCCAGATCTCCAGCCTCGACAAGGACATCGCGCGCGGCCTGTCGGTGGTCAGCGTGCGCGTGGTCGACGTGATCCCGGGCAAGAACGTGATCGGCCTGGAGATACCCAACGCCAACCGCGAGATCGTCTACCTCTCCGAGATCCTGCGCTCGGAGAAATACGACACCACGCGCTCGCCGCTGGCGCTGGCGCTGGGCAAGGACATCGGCGGCCGCCCGGCCGTGGTCGACCTGGCCAAGATGCCGCACCTGCTGGTCGCCGGCACCACCGGTTCCGGCAAATCGGTGGCGCTGAACGCGATGGTGCTGAGCCTGCTGTACAAGGCCGGCGCGCGCGACGTGCGCATGATCATGATCGACCCGAAGATGCTGGAGCTCTCGGTCTACCAGGGCATCCCGCACCTGCTGGCGCCGGTCGTCACCGACATGAAGGAGGCCGCCAACGCGCTGCGCTGGTGCGTGGCGGAGATGGAGCGCCGCTACAAGCTGATGGCCGCGGTCGGCGTGCGCAACCTGGCCGGCTTCAACAAGAAGGTGCGCGACGCCGAGGCCGCCGGCCAGCCGCTGCTGGATCCGCTGTTCCGGCCGAACCCGGAGATGCCGGGCGTCGCGGCCGAACCGCTGCAGCCGCTGCCGTACATCGTCGTGATCATCGACGAATTCGCCGACATGATGATGATCGTCGGCAAGAAGGTCGAGGAGCTGATCGCGCGCCTGGCGCAGAAGGCGCGCGCCGCCGGCGTGCACCTGGTGCTGGCCACGCAGCGCCCGTCGGTGGACGTGATCACCGGCCTGATCAAGGCCAACATCCCGACCCGCATCGCCTTCCAGGTGTCCAGCAAGATCGACTCGCGCACCATCCTCGACCAGTCCGGCGCCGAGACGCTGCTCGGCCACGGCGACATGCTGTACCTGCCGCCGGGCACGGCGACGCCGGAGCGCGTGCACGGCGCCTTCGTCGACGACCACGAGGTGCACAAGGTGGTCGAGTGGCTGCGCGCGCAGGGTGCGCCGGAATACATCGACGGCGTGCTGGAGGAAGTGCAATCGCTGGGCGACGGCAAGGTGATCGGCGAGTCCGGCCTGCCGGAAGAGGCGGGCGGCGAGGGCGGCGCCGACGACGAGCTGTACGACATGGCGGTGCGCATCGTCACCGAGTCGCGCCGCGCCTCGATCTCCGGCGTGCAGCGCCGCCTGAAGATCGGCTACAACCGCGCCGCGCGCCTGATCGAGCTGATGGAGCAACAAGGCATCGTCAGCCCGCCGCAGCACAACGGCAACCGCGAGGTGATCGCGCCGCCTCCGCCCGGCGCCTGACCGGCCGCGCGCTGAACCGCAGGCGGCGCCCGCCGCAACGTTTGCGCCGACCGCCTGTCTCCTTATCCGACTCCCGACCCGATGACCACCATGCGCAGCTTCCTGTTCACCGCCGCCCTCGTCCTGCTGGCGCTGCCGGCGCACGCCGCGGACAGCGCGCGCGCGCGCCTCGACGCCTTCGCCAAGGGGCTGAGCGCGGTCTCCGCGCACTTCGCGCAGACCGTCTACGACGTCAACGGCCAGCCCGCCGACAGCACCGAGGGCAGCCTCGCGCTGTCCGCGCCGCGCCAGTTCCGCTGGGAGACGACGCGGCCGTACAAGCAACTGATCGTCGCCGACGGCATGCACGTGTGGATCTACGATCCCGAGCTGGAGCAGGTGACGGTGCGCAACCAGGGCGTCGAGGAATCGCACAGCCCGCTCACCGTGCTGACCGACCTCGGCCAGCTCGACCGCGAGTTCAAGGTCAACGAACAGGGCAACCGCGACGGCCGCCTGTGGCTGCGCCTGAAGTCGACCGCCAAGGATCCCCAGTTCGAGTACGCCGACCTCGGCTTCGGCCCCGCCGGCCTCGACCGCATGGTGTTCAAGGACACGCTCGGCAACCGCACCGAGATCCGCTTCTCCGACTGGCAGCGCAACCCCAGGCTGCCCGCGGACGCGTTCAAGTTCACCCCGCCCAAGGGCACCGACGTGATCGGCGATATCACGCCGGATGCCGAGGTGCACCCGCTCAAGGACTGAGCGCGCCGCGGCCCCGGCCGCGACGCCGCCCGGACGCGATCCGGCGCGGTGCGCGGACGCCGATTGCGTATGATCGGCGCCATGCCTCGCCGCAAACCCGTCGCCGCTTCCTCCGGGCTGTTCGCCGAATCCGACGCGCTGAAGCCGCTGGCCGAGCGCATGCGCCCGCGCACGCTGGACGAGATTGTCGGCCAGTCGCGCCTGCTCGGTGCGGACACGCCGCTGCGCCGCGCGCTGGAAGCGGGCCGCGTGCACTCGATGGTGCTGTGGGGGCCACCCGGCTGCGGCAAGACCACGCTGGCGCTGCTGGTGGCGCGCTATGCCGACGCCGATTTCCGCGCGGTATCCGCGGTGCTGTCCGGTCTGCCCGAAGTACGCAAGGAACTGGCCGCGGCCGAAGAGAATTTCGCCCAGGGCCGGCGCACCGTGCTGTTCGTCGACGAGGTGCACCGCTTCAACAAGGCGCAGCAGGATGCCTTCCTGCCGCACATCGAGAAGGGCGTGATCGTGTTCGTCGGCGCCACCACCGAGAACCCGTCGTTCGAGCTGAACTCGGCGCTGCTGTCGCGCTGCCGCGTGCACGTGATGGATGCGGTGCCGGCCGAGGCGATCGTCGCGGCGCTGCAGCGCGCGCTGGCCGACGCCGAGCGCGGCCTGGGCGGGCAGGGCATCGAAGTCGACGACTCTGCGCTGGCGCTGATGGCGCGCGCCGCCGACGGCGACGTGCGCCGCGCGCTGACCTTCCTCGAGATCGCCGCCGAGCTGGCCGAGCGCGACGCGTCGGGGCGCGCGCGCATCGGCGAGGCCACGCTGGACCAGGTGCTGGCCGACCGCACGCGTCGCTTCGACAAGGGCGGCGAGCAGTTCTACGACCAGATCTCGGCGCTGCACAAGTCGGTGCGCAGCTCGGACCCGGACGCCGCGCTGTACTGGTTCGCGCGCATGCTCGACGGCGGCTGCGATCCGCGCTACCTGGCGCGGCGCATGACGCGCATGGCGATCGAGGATGTCGGCCTGGCCGACCCGCGCGCCTGGCAGCTCGCCCTGCACGCCTGGGACACCTACGAGCGGCTGGGCAGCCCGGAGGGCGATCTTGGGCTCGCCGTGCTGGCGGTCTATCTGGCGGTGGCACCGAAGAGCAATGCGGTCTACCGCGCCTTCGGCGAGGTGCAGCTCACGGTCGGCGAGTCGGGCACGCTGGAGGTGCCGATGCACCTGCGCAACGCGCCCACCCGGCTGATGAAGGGGCTCGGCTACGGCAAGGGCTACCAGTACGACCACGACGTCGAGGGCGGCGTCGCGCTCGACCAGCAGTGCCTGCCCGATGCGCTCGCCGGCACCGAGTTCTACGCGCCCACCGAACACGGCCTCGAGGCGAAGGTGAAGGCCAAGCTCGACGCGCTGCGCGAGGCGCGACGCGCGCTGCGCAGCGGGAAGCGGCCAAACGCGGATCAAGGCGGATGAACGCCGCCATGACATCGAGGCTCGATCCGCGTTCGTTCGCGTTCGGCCGTGCCGAAACCGTTTCTTCCCGCTTTCGCGAACGGGAAGAGCGCCGCGGATGATACGGAGCATCCGCAATCTGCCGTCCACGGTCTGGCTGCTTGGCCTGATCAGCCTGTGCAACGACGCCGCCAGCGACATGATTTACCCGCTGGTGCCGCTGTACCTCGTCTCGGTGCTGATGGCGGGGCCGAAGGTGCTGGGCCTGATCGAGGGCGTCGCGGAAGCAGTCAGCAGCCTGCTCAAGCTGTTCGCCGGGGTGATGGCGGACCGCACCCGCAACGTGCGCGCCTGGGTGATCGGCGGCTACGCGCTGGCCGGCTTCGCGCGGCCGCTGGTCGGGCTCAGCACCACCTGGCTGGGCGTGTTCGCCGCGCGCTTCGCCGACCGGGTCGGCAAGGGACTGCGCTCGGCGCCGCGCGACGCCATGCTGGGGCTCAGCGTGGACAGCCGCCGCCGTGGCCTGGCGTTCGGCTTCCACCGCGCGCTGGACAACCTCGGCGCAGTGGTGGGTCCGCTGGTTGCGGCGCTGCTGCTGGCCGCCGGATTGACCCTGCGCCAGGTATTCCTGTGGTCGGTCGTGCCGGCGCTGGCCGTACTTGCGCTGACGTTCGCCCTGAAGGAGCCGCCGCTCGCCGCGGCTTCGAAACGCGAGCCGGTGCGATGGACTTTCGCCGGCCTGCCGTCCGCGTTCCGGCGCTATCTGGTCGCGCTGGGGCTGTTCACCCTGGGCAACGCCTCGAACATGTTCCTGCTGCTGCGCGCGCAGGATCTTGGCGCCAGCGCCGAGCGGATAACGCTGATGTGGGCGGTGTACTCCTCGATCGCGGCGCTGGGCTCGACGCCGCTCTCGGCGCTGTCCGACCGGTTCGGACGCTTCCGCGTGCTGGGCGTCGCCTGGGCAGCCTACGCCGTGGCCTACCTGCTGATCGGCCTGCTGCCGGTCGCGGACTGGGCGCTGTGGCTGGCGTTCGCCGGTTACGGGCTGGTCACCGCCGCGCTGGAAGGCACCGAGAAGGCGCTGGTCGCCGACATGGTCGAACCCGCGCGCGCCGGCACCGCGTTCGGCTGGTACAACCTGGTCGCCGGCGTGCTGCTGCTGCCGGCGTCGCTGCTGTTCGGCGAGCTCTGGCAGTCGGTATCGCCGTTCGCCGCGTTCGCCTTCGGCGCCGTTTGCGCCGCGCTCGCGGCGCTGCTGCTGGCGACCTGGGTGCGTGCGGCGGCGGCGAGGCCGGGCGCCGCGTTTGCGCCGGTTCGCGAGCAGCCGCGATAATCCGCGTTCGACCGCATTCGCAAGGATTCCCCATGCTCGACCCCGTGCTGCTGCGCGCGCGCCTCGACGAAACCGCCGAGCGCCTGAAGACGCGCGGCTTCGCGCTCGATACGGCCGCGCTGGCCGCGCTCGAAGCCGAGCGCAAGACGCTGCAGGCCGAAACGCAGGAGCTGCAGAGCGTGCGCAACGCGCGCTCCAAGGCGATCGGCCAGGCCAAGGCGAAGGGCGAGGACGCAAGCGCGCTGATGGCCGAGGTCGCGGGGCTGGGCGACAGGCTGAAGGCCAACGAGCAACACCTCGCCGACGTGCAGGCGCAGCTTGCGGAGATTGCGCTGCGCGTGCCGAACGTGCCGGACGCAGCTGTGCCGGTCGGCAAGGACGAAACCGAGAACGCCGAGATCTCGCGCTGGGGTACGCCGCGCGCGTTCGACTTCGCGGTGCGCGACCATGTCGAACTGGGCGCGCGCCACGGCTGGCTGGACGGCGACGCCGGCGCGAAGCTGTCGGGCGCGCGCTTCACCGTGCTGCGCGGCGCGCTGGCGCGCCTGCACCGCGCGCTTGCCCAGTTCATGCTGGACCTGCACACCGGCGAGCACGGCTACCTCGAGTGCAACGTGCCGCTGCTGGTCAATCCCGAAACCATGCGGGGCACTGGCCAGCTGCCGAAGTTCGAGGAGGATCTGTTCGCGACCCAGGTCGGCGAAACCCGCCGCTACCTGATCCCCACCGCCGAGGTCTCGCTGACCAACCTGGTGCGCGATTCGATCGTCGAGGCCGACGCGCTGCCGATGCGCCTGACCGCGCACACGCCGTGCTTCCGCGCCGAGGCGGGCTCCTACGGCAAGGACGTGCGCGGCATGATCCGCCAGCACCAGTTCGAGAAGGTGGAGCTGGTGCAGGTCGTGCGCCCGGCCGACTCGTTCGCCGCGCTGGAGGAACTGGTCGGCCACGCCGAGAAGGTGCTGCAGCGGCTCGGCCTGCCGTACCGCAAGGTGCTGCTGTGCACCGGCGACATGGGCTTCGCCGCGGCCAAGACCTACGACCTCGAGGTCTGGCTGCCTTCCCAGAACACCTACCGCGAGATCAGTTCCTGCTCCAACTGCACCGACTTCCAGGCGCGCCGCATGCAGGCGCGCTGGCGCAACCCCGAGACCGGCAAGCCGGAGCTGGTGCACACGCTGAACGGCTCCGGCCTCGCCGTCGGCCGTACGCTGATCGCGGTGATGGAGAACTACCAGAACGCCGACGGGTCGATTACGGTGCCCGAGGCGCTGCGCCCGTATCTCGGTGGCGCCGATGGAATCGCGTGATGCGTCCGAGGCGGGTGAAACGAACAGGGAGAGGTGGCCGAGCGGTTTAAGGCACCGGTCTTGAAAACCGGCGTGGTAGCGATACCACCGTGGGTTCGAATCCCACCCTCTCCGCCAGAAACGACGACGGCCCCGCGAGGGGCC
>NZ_JBDKSX010000041.1:0-11366 GCF_039680435.1 Mizugakiibacter sp.
AAGGTCGCCATCGTCGCCTGCATGCGCAAGTTGCTCACCATCCTCAATGCCATGGTCCGCGACGGCACACGCTGGAACCCCGATCTGGCAAAACCGGCTTGACGATCAACACAGTTGCTCTCCCGCCCGGGGCGGGAGAGGGAAGCTGTCGACGCGCGGCGCGACTTGCCGACCAACGATGGCAGAGCTACGCGCGGTGATAAGGATGCCCCGCCACGATCGTCGCCGCGCGATAGAGCTGCTCGACCAGCACCAGGCGCACCAGCATGTGCGGCAGGGTCAGCGGGCCCAGCGACCAGCGCTGGTCGGCGCGCGCGAGCACTTCGGCGGCGTGGCCGTCGGGACCGCCGATCAGGAACACGAGGTCGCGGCCGGCCATGCGCCAGTGCGCGAGCTGCTGCGCGAGGTCCTCGCTGGACCAGGCCTTGCCGCGGCCGTCCAGGGCGACCACGTGCGCATCGCGCGGGATCGCTGCAAGCACGGCGGCGCCTTCCTCGGCGATCGCGCGCGCAGGATCGCGGCCCTTGCCGCGGCCGCCCAGCGGGATCTCGATCAGTTCCAGCTTGAGGTCGCGCGACAGGCGCTTTTCGTATTCGGCGTAACCGTCGGCCACCCATGCGGGCATGCGTTCGCCGACGGAGAGGATGCGTGTGCGCACGAGGGCTCGGGACTCGGGACTCGGGACTCGGGACTCGGGACTCGGGACTCGGGACTCGGGACTCGGGACTCGGCCAAGCATCACGGATACCGTCATTCCCGCGCAAGCAGGAATGACGTCCCGGACAGGCGGATCGGCGGTGGGGAGATACGGCGCCCTGGAGCCATCCGCACCGGTAACGCGCGCTCTGCGCACGCCGCCGGTTCGCGCAGGCCGGCGCTCAGCTCGCGTTGGCGGCTTCGGGCATGTCGTCGCCCACGGTCCACAGCCGCTCGAGGCCGTAGAACTCGCGGATGCGCGGCAGCATCACGTGCACGATGATGTCGCCGAGGTCGACCAGCACCCACTCCGCTTCCTGCTGGCCCTCGACGCCGAGCGGCAGCACGCCCGCCTGCTTGGCGAACTTGACGACCTCGTCGGCGATGGATTTGACGTGGCGGCTGGAGGTGCCGGAAGCAACGATCAGCAGGTCGGCGATCGAGGTCTTGCCGCGCACGTCGATCTCGCGCACGTCCTTGGCCTTGAGCTCGTCCAGCGCGGCGAGCACGCGGCGGCGCAGGGCCTGTTCGGAGGTGGAAGAAGCGGGAATCCTGGTGGTCTTGCGGGATGTCGAACGCGTGGCCAAGTGAGCCTTACCTCGTCGGGCGCGCGGCTGCGCGCGGGGCCAGTATAGCGCTGCGATCCGGGCCGGAAAGTGGCCGCAAGCAGTGCCGAAACCCGGCTCAGCCGGCCCGCCGGTAGGGCGTCAGCAGGGCCGGATCGGCCAGCAGCGCGTCGGGCACCAGATAGCGCGGCTCGTGCCCGGCGGCGAGCAGCGCGCGCACGCGGCTGGCGGAGATGTCCAGCGCGGTGACGGCGATCGCCAGCACGCGCCCGGCCGGCGCCGCGCGCAGCGCGGCGGCGGCCCCGGCGCGACGCGGCGCCACTTCCGTTTCCAGTTCCGCCGGCAACGGCGGCAGCGCGCCGGGGCGCGTCAGTACGCCGAGATGGGCCAGCGCGAACAGCTCGCGCCAGCGGTGCCAGGTGGCGAGACCGGCGAAGGCGTCCGCGCCCAGCAGCAGCACCAGCGGCCGCGCCGGACCGACCTCGCGGCGCAGGTCGGCCAGCGTGTCGACCATGTAGGACGGCCCGCTGCGTTCGATCTCGCGCGTATCCAGCGCCAGCCGCGATTGCCCGGCCAGCGCGGCGCGCAGCATGGCGACGCGCTGCGCGGCGCTCGCCAGCGGCGGCGGCCGGTGCGGCGGCACGTGCGCGGGCATCAGGCGCACCGCGGCGTCCAGCGCCTCGGCGGCTTCCCACGCCGCGCGCAGGTGGCCGAGGTGCACCGGGTCGAAGGTGCCGCCGAGGACCGCGAGCATGCTCATGCCAACGCCGCGGCGGCGCGCGGCTCGGCGATCGCCGCGACCAGGCGCTCCAGCTCGCGCCACGGATCGCCCGACGCGCGGCCCTTGGCGATGCGGTCGATCAGCCCGGCGTGCACCAGGCAGCGCGTCCAGTGATCGGCGGGCGCGCGCTTCAGCGCCTTGCGGAACAGCTGCTCGCGCGCCTGCCACAGGCCTTCGGCGCGCGCGGCGGCGGCGAAATCGCGCGCCGCGGCGAGGCGCGCGGCCGTGCCGAGCTGGGAAATCAGCCAGCCGAGCAGCGGAATCAGGTCCTCGCCCTCGCCGCGCAACCCCGCCAGCACGCGCAACGCGCGCGCGGCTTCGCCGCCGAACGCGGCGTCGCTGAGGCGGAACGCGTCGTAGCGCGCGCTGTCGGCGACCAGGCTTTCCAGCGTGGCGGCGTCGAGCCGGCCCTCGCCGTGCAGTACCACGAGCTTGTCGATCTCCTGCGCGGCGGCGAGCAGGTTGCCCTCGACGCGCTCGGCCAGCAGCGCGATCGCGTCGGGCGTGGCGGCCAGGCCGCGCGAGCGCATGCGCTGGCCGATCCAGCCGGGCAGTTCGTGCGGCTTCAGCGCCCACACCGGCACGTAGACGCCGGCCTTCTCGATCGCCTTCACCCACGCGCCCTCGCTCTTGCGGTCCCACTGCGTGCAGGTGACCAGCAGCACGGTGTCGGGCGGCGGCGCGGCGCAGTACTCGACGATCGCGGCGGCGCCGTCCTTGCCGGGCTTGCCGCTGGGCAGGCGCAGGTCGAGCAGGCGGCGCGCGGCGAACAGCGACATGCCGGCCGCGGCGCGTGCGAGATCGTTCCAGTCGAAGCCGGACTCGACGTCGAGCACTTCGCGCTCGGCGTAGCCCAGCGCGCGCGCGCGGGCGCGCAGCGCATCGGCGGCTTCCAGCAGCAGCAGCGGCTCCGCGCCGGCCAGCAGGTAGACCGGCGCGAGTTCCTGCGCGCCGAGCGCCTTGTGGAACGGGGCCAGGCCGGTGGACATCGCTCAGCGCGGCGACGGGCCGCCGGTGTCGCCGTCGTCGGGCGGCGCGGCGGACGGCGCGGGCTGCAGCACCGCCTCGGGATGCAGGCGCGCGGCTTCGAGGCGGCGCATGATCGCCTGCACCATATCGCGGGTCAGGCCGCGGCGGATCTCCTCCTGCTGCGCCTCGTTGCCGACCAGTTGGGTGGCGTCGAAGGTGTACTCGCGCGACATGTCGATCACCTGCCTCGCCACCACCGGTTTGCCGTCGGCGTCCTTGACGTCGAACTCGACGTGGTAGCGCACCGCGTATTCGGTGATGCGCGCGAAGCCGCTGACGGTCAGCGCGTCGGTGCGGAACGCCGCGACCGGCACTTCCAGCGTGGCGATGCCCGGCCCGGCCTCGTCTTCGATCCGGGCGCCGGACAGGCGCACCGCGAGGCGCAGCTCGCGCGGCAGGTCGCCGCCGCCGTTGACGTTCAGGTACACCCGCTGCATCGCGTCCGGCAGCGCGGCGCTGCGACGCAGATGGAAGCCGCAGCCGGCGAGCAGCAGCGCGGCGCAGGCGGCGAGGACGAACGGCAGGCGGCGCAGGGTCATGTGCGGGTTCCGGCGGGGATGGAATGACGTGCCAGGCGCGGATCGTACGGCGTGCGCCGGCCCGGTTGCGAGCGCGCGCGCCGCGACCACCGGGTCCGGGCTGGCGGCGACGGCGCGCGTTCGCACCGTTCAGACCACGATGTTGACGATCTTGCCGGGCACCACGATCACCTTCTTCACCGGCTGGCCGTCGAGGAACTTGATCACGTTGGGCTCGGCCAGCGCGAGCTTCTCGGCTTCCTCGCGCGGCGCCGCGACCGCCACCTCGATGGTGCCGCGCAGCTTGCCGTTGACCTGCACCGCCAGCGTCACCGCCTCGCGCAGCAGCGCCTGCGGATCGGCCTGCGGCCACGGCTGGTCCTCGAGCAGCGTCTCGCCGTGGCCGAGCGCCTGCCACAGCGCGTGGCAGACGTGCGGCGTGATCGGGTTGAGCAGCAGCACGATCGCCGCGAACGCCTCCTGGCGCACGGCGCGGCCCTGCGCGCTCATGTCGTCGAACTTGCCGAGCGCGTTCAGCAGCTCCATCAGCGCGGCGATCGCGGTGTTGAAGGCGTGGCGGCGGCCGACGTCGTCGCCGACCTTCTGGATGGTTTCGTGCAGTTGCCGGCGCAGCGCCTTCTGGCGCGCGTCCAGCGCGGCGGCCTCCAGCGCCGGCGCGGGGCCGGCGGCGACGTGCGCGTGCACCTCGCGCCACAGCCGCTTGAGGAAGCGCGCCATGCCCTCGACGCCGGCCTCGCTCCACTCCAGCGACTGCTCCGGCGGGGCGGCGAACATCGAGAACAGGCGCACGGTGTCGGCGCCGTACTTGTTCACCATCGCCTGCGGGTCGACGCCGTTGTTCTTCGACTTCGACATCTTCTCGATGCCGCCGATCTGCACCGGCTTGCCGTCGGACTTCAGCAGCGCGCCGACCACGCGCGCGCGCTCGTCGCGCTGCACCTCGACGTCGGCGGGATTGATCCACGCCTTCGCGCCGCCGGCCTCGTCGCGGTAGAACGTCTCGGCCACCACCATGCCCTGGCACAGCAGGTTCGCGGCCGGCTCGTCCGAGCGCACCAAGCCCGCGTCGCGCATCAGCTTGTGGTAGAAGCGGAAGTACAGCAGGTGCAGGATCGCGTGCTCGATGCCGCCGATGTACTGGTCGACCGGCAGCCAGTAGTTGGCGCGTTCGTCGACCTGGCCGTCGGCGCCGGGGCTGGTGTAGCGCGCGTAGTACCAGCTCGACTCCATGAAGGTGTCGAAGGTGTCGGTTTCGCGCTCGGCCGGGCCGCCGCACTGTGGACAGGTGGTCTTGCGCCACGCCGGGTCGGCCTTGATCGGCGACTGCACGCCGCTGAAGGCGACGTCCTCGGGCAGCACCACCGGCAGTTGCTGTTCCGGCACCGGCACCGCGTCGCACTTCGGGCAGTACACGATCGGGATCGGGCAGCCCCAGTAGCGCTGGCGGCTGACGCCCCAGTCGCGCAGGCGGTAGTTGACCTTGCGCCGGCCCTTGCCGGCCTGCTCCAGCACGCCGGCGATGTGCTCGAACGCCTCGCGGTAGTTCTTGCCGTCCATCGCGCCGGAGTGGATCACGCGCATGTCGGCGCGCGTCTTGTCCGCGTACCAGTCCTTCCAGCGCGCGGGGTCGTAGGCGGCGTCGGCATCGGCCGGATCGATCGCGATCACCTGCCTGATCGGCAGCGCGTACTTGTGCGCGAACTCGAAGTCGCGCTCATCGTGGCCGGGCACGGCCATCACCGCGCCGGTGCCGTAGCCCATCAGCACGAAGTTGGCGATCCATACCGGCAGCTTCTCGCCGCTGACCGGATGCACGGCGAACAGGCCGGTGGCGATGCCCTTCTTCTCCTGCGTCTCCAGCTCCGCCTCGGAGACGCCGCCGTGGTGGCAGGCCTCGACGAAGGCGGCCACCGCGGGGTTCGCCGCGGCCGCCTTCGCCGCCAGCGGGTGCTCGGCGGCGATCGCGACGTAAGTGGCGCCCATCAGGGTGTCGGGGCGCGTGGTGAACACGGCGACCGGCTCGGCCTCGCCTTCCACCGCGAACTGGATTTCCAGGCCTTCCGAGCGGCCGATCCAGTTGCGCTGCATGGTCTTGACCGCGTCCGGCCAGCCCGGCAGCGTGTCCAGCCCGGTCAGCAGCTCCTCGGCGTAGGCGGTGATCCTGAGGAACCACTGCGGGATCTCGCGCTTCTCCACCGGCGCGCCGGAACGCCAGCCGCGGCCGTCGATCACCTGCTCGTTGGCGAGCACGGTGTGGTCGACCGGATCCCAGTTGACGACGCTGTTCCTGCGGTAGACCAGGCCCTTCTTGAACAGGCGCACGAACATGCGCTGCTCGTGCACGTAGTACTCGGGGCGGCAGGTGGCGAACTCGCGCGACCAGTCGATGGCGTAGCCCATCTGCTGGAGCTGCGCCTTCATGTGCCCGATGTTGGCGTAGGTCCACTTGGCCGGCGCGGTCCTGTTCTTGATCGCGGCGTTCTCGGCGGGCAGGCCGAACGCGTCCCAGCCCATCGGCTGCAGCACGTTCCTGCCCTGCATGCGCTGGTAGCGGCTGATCACGTCGCCGATGGTGTAGTTGCGCACGTGGCCCATGTGCAGCGCACCCGAGGGGTACGGCAGCATCGACAGGCAATAGAACTTCGGCTTCGAGGGGTCTTCCTTCACCTCGAAGGCGCGGTTGGCGTTCCAGTACTGCTGCGCGGCGGCCTCGACCGCCTGCGGATCGTAGTGTTCCTGCATATCTCGGTTTCGGCTGGAGCGGGCGCCGGCGCGGCGCCGCGGCTGCGTGACGGGTCAGCCTACCGCAGCGCAGCAAAACCGCCAACCGGGATGGCCGCGCCCGCGACCAAGGTCGTGCCGGGCACCCGTGCCGAATGGCACCCGCGCCGCGGCGGCGCATGGCCAAAGATGGGCGGCAGTGTTCGACCACGGGGGACTCCCATGACGCTACGCCTCGCCGCGGCCATCGCCGCCGTATTCGCCGTTTCCGCCGCCGCCGTTTCGGCCGCCGACGCGCCCGCGCCCGCGGCGCCCGCGCTCACCGTCCTGCAGTGCGGCCACCTGCTCGACGTGGTGGCCGGCAAGATGCTGGGCGCGACCACGGTCGTCATCGAGGGCAACCGCATCAAGGAAGTCGCCGCCGGCCTGCAGGACCGCCCGGGCGCCACGAAGATCACGCTGCCCCCGGCCAGCACCTGCCTGCCCGGCCTGATCGACAGCCACACCCACCTGACCGGCCAGACCAGCCCGACCGGCTACAGCGACCAATTCCGCTGGAACGTCGCCGACTACGCGATCCGCTCGACGGTCTATGCGAAGCGCACGCTGCTGGCCGGCTTCACCACCGTGCGCAACCTCGGCGATACCGCCAACGAGTCGGTGGCGCTGCGCAACGCGATCAACGCCGGCGTCGTGCCGGGGCCGCGCATCTTCACCGCCGGCGAGCCGATCGGCTCCACCGGCGGCCATGCCGACCCCACCGACGGCTACCGCCAGGACCTGGCCGGCGACCCCAGCCCGAAGGACGGCATCATCAACAGCCCCGAGGACGCCTGGAAGGCGGTGCGCCAGCACTACAAGCAAGGCGACGACCTGATCAAGATCATGCCCTCCGGCGGCGTGCTGGACGAAAGCGCCAGCGCCGACAACCCGCAGATGACGATCGAGGAGATCAAGGCCGTGGTCGCCGCCGCGCACGACTACGGCTTCGCCGTGGCCGCGCACGCGCACGGCGCCGAGGCGATCCGCCGCGCGGTGATCGGCGGCGTCGACTCGATCGAGCACGGCACCTTCATGAGCGACGAGGACATGAAGCTGATGAAGCAGCACGGCACCTGGTACGTGCCGACCATCATCGCCGGCAAGTACGTGCAGGAGATGGCCGACAAGCCCGGCTACTACCCGCCGCAGGTGGCGGCCAAGGCCCGCCAGGTCGGCCCGATCATCCAGGCCACCGCCGGCAAGGCGTACAAGGCCGGGGTGAAGATCGCCTTCGGCACCGACGCCGCGGTGTATCCGCACGGCCAGAACGCCAGGGAATTCGAGTACATGGTGCAGGCCGGCATGCCGCCGCTGTACGCCATCCAGGCCGCCACCACGCACGCCGCCGAGCTGCTGAAGCAGGACAAGAACCTCGGCAGCATCAGCGCCGGCAAGTACGCCGACGTGGTCGCCGTGCCGGGCAACCCGCTGGACGACATCGCCCTGATGCAGAAGGTCGACTTCGTGATGAAGGACGGCAAGGTCTACAAGGACGCCGCCGCGGCGCCCTGAGCGCGCGCTCCGCGGCGGCGCCCGGCGCCGCCGCGGACTGCCTTGCATTCCGCGACGCTGGCACAATCTAGGGCGATCTGGACCATGGACTGCCCGCATGAACGCCGACCCCGCCGCCTCGCCCCACATCTTCGACGCCACCCAGGCCAATTTCGAGGGCGAGGTGCTGCAGGCCTCGCTCGCGCAGCCGGTGCTGGTCGACTTCTGGGCGACCTGGTGCGGGCCGTGCAAGACGCTCGGGCCGCTGCTGGAAAAACTGGTCGACGAATACAACGGCGCGGTGCGCCTGGCCAAGGTCGACTGCGACAAGGAGCAGATGCTGGCCGGCATGTTCGGCATCCGCAGCATCCCCACGGTGATGCTGGTGCGCGACGGCCAGATCGTCGACGGCTTCCAGGGCGCGCTGCCGGAGAGCGCGCTGCGCGAGTTCCTGTCGCGCCACGTGCAGCCCGCCGCGGCGCCGGCCGAGGAGGAAATCGCCGGCGAAACCGTGGCCTTTCCCGCCGAATCCCCCGAGGAAACGATCGCGCGGCTGCAGCAGGCGATCGCCGAACAGCCCGAGCAGGCGGAGCTGAAGCTGGACCTGGCGCTGGCGCACATGCGCGCGGGCAACGCCGCCGCCGCGGAGGCCGAACTCGACGCCCTGCCCGCCAACCTCGCCACCGACGACCGCGCCAGGCGCCTGCGCGGCCAGCTCGACTTCGCGCGCGCGCTGGAAGGCGCGCCGTCGATGGCCGACCTGGAAACGCGGCTCGCCCGCCAGCCGGACGACCACGCCGCGCGCGACCTGCTCGGCGTGCGCCTGCTGGTGGAGGGCGAGACCGCGGCCGGCCTCGAGCAGTTCCTCGCCATCCTGCGCGCGCAGCGCGACTGGAACGACGGCCAGGCGAAGAAGCGCCTGATCGCCGCGTTCAGCGTGCTCGACGACGCCGAGCTGGTCGCCAGCTACCGGCGCAAGATGGCCTCGCTGCTGTTCTGACGTGATCTGGCGCGGCTTCGAGCACCGCACCGACCCGCTGCTGCCGCGCCGGCGCTTCCTGCGGCGCGTCGCGCGCACGCTGCTGGCCGGCGTCGTGGTGGTCGCGCTGTCGCTGGCCATCGGCATGCTCGGCTACCACTGCACCGAGCACATGGGCTGGCTGGACGCCTACGCCAACGCGGCGATGATCCTGTCCGGCATGGGTCCGCTGGCGGCGCCGCAAACCAGCGCCGGCAAGCTGTTCGCCGGCAGCTACGCGCTGTACAGCGGGCTGGTCGTGGTGTTCCTCACCGGCCTGCTGTTCGCGCCGTTCGTGCACCGCCTGCTGCACCGCTTCCACCTCGAGCGCGGCAAGGATCCGGCGCAGCCATGAAGCTGTCCGCGCGCAGCCTGCGGCGGGCGATGAACCTGTGGCCGCCGTATCTCTTTGCCGGCGTGCGCGTGCTGGCGATCGCCGATGACTGGCGCTCGGCGCGCGTGGCGCTGCGGCTGCGGCGCTGGAACCGCAACTACGTCGGCACCCACTTCGGCGGCAGCCTGTTCGCGATGACGGATCCGTTCTGGATGCTGCTCGCCCTGCACCGCCTGGGCACCGACTACCTCGTCTGGGACAAGGCCGGCGCGATCGACTTCGTCGCGCCCGGCCGCGCCGACGTGTACGCCGAGTTCACGCTCGACGACGCGGCGGTGGACGCGCTGCGCGCCGCCGCGGCCGACGGCGAACGCGTGCTGCGCTGGTTCGAGACCGAGGTGAAGACCGCCGACGGCGAGTTGGTCGCGCGCGTGCGCAAGCAGCTCTACGTGCGCCTCAAGCCACGCGCCCGCGGCGCGTAGGGCGGCTCCCGGCCCGCCACGGGATGGCCGCGCACGCCGGCCGGCATTTCGCACGCCGCAACCGCAGCGGCGGGTCGAGACCCGCCCTGCGCCCGCGAAACGGCGGCGAGCGCCTGCGCGAGCAGGCGGTTGCGCGGCAGGCCGGCGTCCAGCCGGATCGCGTCCGCCGGCGGCGGCGCGAAGCGCGCGGCCACCGCATCCACCAGCGCGGGCGTGCGGTCCGGCGCGGGATGCGCGCGCTGGCGCGCCACGCGACCGCGCGCCAGCGCCGGCGGGCAGTCCAGCCACAGCCATACCAGCCGCGCACCGTGCCGTCGCGCCAGCGCCGCAACCCGACGCCGGTCGGCACCGCGCGCGAAGGTCGCGCCGTCGAGCACGCAGCCGCGTCGCGCGCGCAGATGCGCATCGGCCGCGGCCAGCGCGGCGGCGAACGCGGCGCGCTTCTCGGCGGCAGCGGCGGTACCTTCGGGAAACATCGCCGCACGGATCGCGTCGCGGCAGACCCGCGGCAGGCCCAGCCGTCGCGCCAGCGCCCGCGCCAGCGCGCTCTTGCCCGCGCCGGGCAGGCCGAGCGGGGCGATCAGGACCGGAACAGACGGCGCGGGCACGCCCGGATTGTCCCACGCGGGGCGTAAACGCCGCTTGGGCTAGAATCGGCCGGCCTTGCTTTGGGGATCCCCCCGCACATGAGTATCGCCGTCGCCGGCGCCAGCTTCGACATTCCCGGCTACCGCCTGGTGCGCCAGATCGGCCAAGGCGGCATGGCGACCGTCTATCTGGCGATCCAGGTCTCGCTGGGGCGCCCTGTCGCGGTCAAGGTGCTGGCCGCCGAGCACACGCCGAACGACGAGGCCGCCACCCGCTTCGAGCAGGAGGCGCGCACCATCGCGCGGCTCGACCATCCGCACATCGTCAACATCTACGACGTCGGCCGCACCTCGACCGGGCAGCTCTACTACACCATGCCCTACCTGCCCAACGGCGACCTCGGCCGGCGCAAGCTGGGCGAGCTGCCGGCGCGCATCGTCGAAACCATGCGCGCGCTGCTGAAGGCGCTGGCCTACGCGCACGAGCAGGGCATCGTGCACCGCGACGTCAAGCCGGAGAACGTGCTGTTCGACAAGCTGGACCGGCCGCTGCTGGCCGACTTCGGCATCGCGCTGGCCACCCGCAACCACCTGCGCGTGACCCGCGAGGGGGCGACGCTGGGCTCGTCCGGCTACATGAGCCCCGAGCAGGCGCGCGGCCAGGCCACCGACGGCCGCTCCGACCTCTACAGCCTCGGCGTGGTCTGCTACGAGCTGCTGACCGGCGATCTGCCGTTCAACGGGCCAGACGCGCTCTCGGTGGCGATCGCGCACCTGGAGAACCCGGTGCCACGCCTGCCGCCGATGAAGCGGCTGTGGCAGCCGCTGCTGGACCGCGCGATGGCCAAGGCGCCGGCCGATCGCTATCAGAACGCCGACGAGATGCTGGAAGCGGTCGAGGAACTCGCCGCGCGCCTGGACAACGGCGAGAGCGGCGGCCTGGGCGCATGGATCGACGCACACCGGCCGCGGCCCGGGCGCGGCGCGCTGGTCGGCCTCGCCGCGCTGGTCGGCGCGGGACTGCTGCTGGTCACGCTGGCGAAGGTCGTGCACGCGCCGCGCGCCGCGGCCGACCCCGTC
>NZ_JBDKSX010000042.1:0-38389 GCF_039680435.1 Mizugakiibacter sp.
GCCTGGGCGCAGGTGGCACGTGCGCGTGCGATTCATGCCACCGCCCTCCCCTTGCCGCGCGGCTTCCAGCGCGGCGAATCCGGCAGCGCGCGCAGGTTTCGCATCAGCGCCATGTAGGCATCGCGGCGGAGGTCCTTCGAGGTGGTGACGCCGACGCGTTCGAGCTGAAGCCGATAGGTCTCGGCGTCGAGGCCCTTCCGCGACATCGCGAAGATGTGCAGGTTGCGCACCAGCTGCTTGGTCATCCGCCAGGGCTTGGCGCGCTGGAGCACAGCACCGCAGCATTCGCCGGCCGGCGTCAGCGTACCGCAGCGTGGGCATTGGCGGAGGCGCTGGGTCATGCCTTGCCTCGAATCTTCAAGGTGATGGCGCGATCTTCCAGCGTGTGATGGAAGCGGCGCGGTCGCGCGGCGGTATCTAGCCAGGGGAATCGCTGGCGCAGCGATGCCTGTAGGCGGTGCGTGCTGGCGTGCCGGAAATGGCCGGCGTAGCTGGCGGCCGTCGACTGCAGGCGACGCAGGTCTGCGGGTATCGCGCGGATTGCGCCGGCCTCGACGTGCTTGCTCTCCCATTCGGCCATGGCCGCGCGGGCATGGGCGACGACGCGCCTGCGCACCTGTGTGTGCGTCGGGCGCACGACATAGCCGAGAAAGTCGATGCCGTCCGTCAGCGGGCGCAACCGCACGTCAGGCTTGAGCGAGAGGCGCAGGCGCTCGGCGAGGAAGCGTTCGATGGCGATCAACCAGGTGGCGAGCTGGTCGCGGTCATGGTGCACGAGCACGAAGTCGTCGACGTAGCGCAGATAGCGCGGCACCTTGAGGGTGTGTTTCACGAACTGATCGAGCGCATCCAGATAGACGTTCGCGAAGAACTGGCTGCTGAGATTGCCGATCGGCAGGCCGCAGCCTTTCGGGGCGTTCTCCAGTCGCTTGTGGGACGGCACCAGCGCGCGTTGTGCTGGGTCGCCGCGATAGATCACGCCGGCGGCGAGCGGCGGCCAACGCAGCAGTGCATGCGTGGCGCGGCGCGCGGGCTCGGTTAGGCCATGCCGCTCCATCACCGGCTTGAGCATGCCCCACAGCGTGGCGCGATGGATCGAATTGAAGCAATTGTGGATGTCGAGCTGCAGGAAGTATCCGCCGCCTTGGCCGCTATGCACCTGGCGCACGAACTGCTGCAGACGCCGCACGGCGGCATGACTACCCTTGGCGCGCCGATTAGCGTAACTGTCGTGGATGAAGCGCGGTTCCCAGATCGCCTCGAGCTGGGGCACCAGCCAATGATGCACGACGCGGTCGGCGAAATCGGGGGCGTGAATCTCGCGCGCCTTCGGCCGGGTGGCAATGAAGCATATGCTGGGGCCCGGCGCCCAGGTTCCGGCATTCAACCGCCGCTGCAGCGCCAGCAGATTGCTCGACCAGCGCGCATCGAAATCGAGCTGGTTCCTGCTGGGCTGCTTTCCGCAGCGTGCAGCGCGCCACGCATCGAAGAGCGCGCGGAGCCTGACCTCCGGGCCCTGCACCTTGATACTCACCGGCCGGCGCCGCGCGCACCGCCCGCACGAAGGCGTTGTTGTTGCGGTGATTGTTGTTGGCGTTGCCGTTGTTGAAGTTGACGAGCCACGCGCAGGACGAAGCCCACGCCTCCCTGCGCACTTGAGACCCAGCCATGCAGCCAAGGGGTAGCGTGGCTTCGTCATGCGTTGGCCCCCGTGGAGGCGGCGCAGGTGCTCAGTATCTGGGCACGCTCCGGCGCGGCTTCGCGCGCCGGATTCTGGCCCTTGAGGTGCTGTTGCTGCTGGCGCTTCCAGCCACCGGCCTGACGGCCGAGATCTTCGACCAACCGGATCAGTTGCTCGAACTGGGCGAAGCTGCGGAAGGCCTTGATGCGGCTGCCGAGCTGCACAGTGAGGCGCAGCTCGTCGATCGCCCATACAAGTTCCGCCGTCCAGCGCGCCTGCTGGCTGCGGTCACGCCAAGCGCGATGGCACAGGCGCACCACCAGCATGGCCTGCTCGCGCAGATCCTTGCCGATGACGTACTTGTGGCAGCGGGGGAACGCGCGCACCGCCTGCTCGATCTCGACGAGCAGGCGTTCCGCGGCCTTGGCAATGGGTGGGAGATCGAAAGCCATATCAAAAAGGTCGAGTTACTGACCGGCCGGCGCCGCGCGCACCGCCCGCACGAAGGCGTCGTAGTCGCGGCGATTGTGGCTGGCGTAGCCGTAGTCGAAGTCGACGAGCCACGCGCAGGACGAAGCCCACGCGCTCGGCGTGCTGGTCCAATACCAGTCCGATCTCGTGTCGGGGAACGCCTCGATGTCGATGGCCGGGCTATGCCTGGACCGGTCGGCGAGCGCGAAGAGTTCATCGGCGGTCGGCAGGCGCCAATCCTTGTGGCCGGCGAGATCGAGTTCGGCGCACAGCTTCTCGGCCTTCGCATGCGAGATGCCGCGTTTGTTCAACGTGGCCTGCGACCACATCAGGCCCGTGGTGGTGTCGGTGATCGTGCCGTCGCCATTGTCGATGAATCGCTGGACGATCGACTGGGAATGCACTTTCGCTGCGACTGCGTTCATGGGGTCACCTTGAATGAGAGATCAGAAAGGCTGAGTTACTGACCGGCCGGCGCCGCGCGCACCGCCCGCACGAAGGCGAGGCCGTTGCGGGGATTGAAGTAGGCGAGGCCGTAGCTGAAGCTGACGAGCCACGCGCAGGACGAAGCCCACGCGGTCGGCGTGGACGTCCAATACCAGGACGGGTGGCACTCGAAGATGCTGCTATCGATGGCTGGGTCGTGCCGGGTATCGTCGACCAGGCTGAGAAGTTCGGCGCGCGTCGGCAGGCGCCAGTCGCGATGCCCGGCCAGCGTGAGCTCGCGACAGGCCGTGTCGGCGTCGTTCCAGCATATGCTGGCGTCGCCAACCGTGCCCTTGGACCACATCAGCCCGGTGGTCGTGTCGGTCACGGTGCCGTCGCCGTTATCGATGAAGCGGCTCAAGATGGCGATGTTCGGGCCCGGCGCCGGCGTGAACTGGAACGTGTGATCGGTGCCGGCGCGGTGATCGGTGATTCGGATGCTGAGGGCGTTCATGGGGTCCGGGTTCCTTGATGAGACGAGTCAGATTTCGCCGCAACCGCGGCCGACGGTGGTGCCTTGGGTGGCGGGGTCGGTGAAGTCGCGCCAGTGCACCCAGCCGCTGCGGCAGTGGAAGCCCCAACGGCGGATGCGCGGGCCGGTGATGAAGAGGGTCCAGCACGCGATTTCGCGCCGGTCCCGATTGATCCACGCAGCGGTGGTCGCCGCTGGAACCTTGATCAGCTCGATGCGATGCGCGCGCCGCGGGCCGCTGAGCTTGATCGACGGTGCGCGGCGCAGCTCGCGGCGATGGATGCCGCCGGCGGCGATGGTGTGCTCGATATACGCACCACGCAGCAGGATCGAGCACCAGGGCCATGGGTGGTCGTGGAGCGCGCGGTCGTCGTCGTCCCGCAGGAACTTGTGCAGGTAGATGTTGAAGATCGGATTGCGGGGGATCACAAACCAGCGCAGCAGGTATGGGCGCGCGACGCCGCCGATGACGAGGTCGGGCGGGCGCCGTTCGGCGATGCGGCGGATGAGCCGGTTGGCGAGGGCGGTAATCATGCGCGGCGCACACCCCTTCGAAGCAGCCTGTACTCGGCCACGCGCACGATGTGGCGGCGGCGGTCGCGGACGCGGACCATCTGCATGCCAATGGGATAGCCGGCGCGCTTGAGTTCGTGGGTGCGCGCGCTGACGCAGATCACGCCGCAGCGGCGGATCAGGTCCATGGTGGTGCGCGGGCCGCGGCGGAGTTCGCCGAGAATCGCCGCGCACTGCGGGCTGAGCGAGTTGCGCATGGTCAGTCCTCCCACTCGATGCAGCCGGGCGTGCGGCACTTGCCCCGGCTGTGGGCGATCTCGCCGTTCTCGCCATATTCGATGCCCTCGATGTCGATGCGACCTCCGCAGCAGCGGCAGCGGTAGGCGCCCATCGAGGCATGCAGGTACTTGGCGCGGCCCAGCGCCCAGCGCTTTGCGGTCTGGCCGGCCGCGGTCTTGATCAGCTGCACGCCCTGCGCGGTCGCGGTGATCTGCGGTGCGGCGCTCATAGCTTGTCTCCGGGTTTGGTGGCGCCGGTCGTGGTCATCGCCGGCACGGCGCGTCGATCTGCTCCCAGCGCCGAAGCGATGCGCGTTTCGAGTGCCGGCGAGGCTTTCACCACCTCGGCGTCCATCGCCGCCGATTCATCGGCGTGCGCGGCGCTGGCCACGATCAGCGTGTCCGCCGTGGGTTCCAGGCACCGCAGCTCCGAGAGCTCGCGCCAGCCGTCGAACTTGGTCGCGAATCCGATGGTGCGGCCACCGGCGCGCACCTCGTAGGCACGGACGGGGATCAGCTCGATCTTCATGCCGACGCCCTCCTCGGCACCACGCGCAGCGCGCGGCGCTGGGGCGGCAGCACAAGTTCGAGCTGCGCGAAGCGCGTGCCCCACTCCTCGTGCGCCAGCTCCAGCGTGGGGTGACGCAGGGTGCTGGTGCCGCAACGCGGGCATTCCAGGCTGTGCCGCTGCCCTTCGCGCATCACGGCACCGGCTTCATCGCGGTGGCGCCCGAGCGTGACCACATGCAGTGGTTCGCGCTTGCAGCCGTTGCACAGCGGGAAGGTACCTTGCGGGTGCTTCTGTTCGATCTGTCGCATGGTCAGGCCGCCTCCGCCGCGTCAAGCCGCTCGATGTACCAGGGGGGGGGCAAGCCGCTTGCCTGCGGCAACCACGCCGGCGTAGAGCCAGACCTGGCTCACACCGAACTGCGCCGCGGTGCGCGCGAGCGTGCCGGCCTCCTTCACCATGCGCGTCTGGCCGCGTTCAATGGCGCGGTAGGCCGATTCGCTCAGCCCCACGCGCTCGGCCATGTCCTTGATCGACAGGCCGTGGCGCTCGCGCAGCGCAGTGAAGCGAAACGCCAGCGTGTCGCGCCGGCTTGTGCCGACAGGGGTGTAGCCGGGTGCGAAGGGCTTCATGCGTGCGCCCTCCCCTGCGGGTAGGCGTCCAGATCGCAGTGCTGGCGCACCTGGCGATGCACCACGGCCTGCGCATGGCGGCCATAGACGGAGGTGGTGGTGCCCGCACTGGCATGGCCGGCGACGCCCTGCCCGACGTAGATGCCCAGGCGCTCGACGATGTCGCCGATGCGGCGATGGCGCAGCAGATGCCAGTGGATGTCGCCGAGGCCGACGGCTGCGCCGCGGCGCTTCACCAGCGCATGCAGCCCCTGCCGGGTGAAGCGCGTACCGCGGCGGCTCAGGAACAGCGCTGCCGAGGTCACGTCTTCCAGGCCATCGCGGCAGTTCAGCCACGCTTCCAGCATGCGGCCGGTGGTGGCGCCGAACGGCGCCTCGTGCACGCCGCCGCCCTTCTTCGGCACGCGCACGCGCAGTGCTTTCAGGTCGACGGTGAAGCTCGTGCGGTCGCCCGGCACGTCGAGCGCCGCCACCTGGCCGATGCGGAGGCCGGAATCGAGCGCGAGGCGCAGCATGGCGCGGTCGCGCACGTCCTCCCAGGTGCCGAGCGCGGCGGGCGGGATGGCGTCGATCATCGCCAGCAGCGACTCCATCTCCGGCGCGGTCACGGGCTTCGGGCGCCAGCGCACGGTGATGTCGGCCGCCGCATCGTGCTCGATCCAGCCCTCGCGCCGGCAATAGCCGAGCCACGACTTGAGCACGCTCAGGCGGCGCGCCTGGCTGCGTGGCGAACTGCCGCTACGGGCGAGTTCATCCAGCCAGCGATCGATGAGCCGCGCGCCGACGGTGGCGACGACGGTGCAGGCATGGCGATCGCGCGCGAAGGCCTCGAAGCTGAGCAGGTCGGCGCGGTACGCACGCAGGCTGTTGGCGGCGTGGCCGCGCAGGCGGCAGCGTTCCAGGTATGCGCCGATGGCGTCGCGGATGAAGACGGTGGGAAGCATCAGGCGGCCTCCCATTCTTCGTCGTCGTCCCGCGCGGCCCCATGCGCACGACGCCGCACGGCGATCAGAATCACGCCATAGACCAGCGCGCACAGGCCGAAGGCCGCCAGCACGCCGAGGTCGTCGCGATTCAGCCATGCGCAGAAGAGCGCGAGCAGGATCAGCGCGACAAGCAAGATCTGTTCGAACAGGCAGATGCGAGGGGTCATGCGCGCATCTCCTTCTTGCGCAGCTGCGCCCGCACATCACGCCAGAAGTCTCGGTCGATCTGGCGATACTCCGCGTCGGATTTCGGGTCTTCGCCCGTGATCTGCCGGAAGCCAGCTGCATCAATCCGAATTGAGTCGGAGAGATCACCCGCGCGGTTGTAGTAGTCGATGAAGAACTGCGCGCGTTCTGCCGATACCTCCAGCGATTTTGCGCTGAGGAAGGCGAGCCACGTTTCCAATGGCGTGTCCATGATCGCGCCGATGCTGGTCATGCGTGCCTGGCCGTCGGTATCGATGAAAATCATTTCCATGCGGGAGGTGCACTTCATGAGCGCACCTCCTTACTCAGCGCACGAATCGCCAGATGAGGCCGGACGTGGGCGATCGAGGCCAGCTTCTTGCGGCACTGCCGCGCGGTCAGCCCGATGGGCGCACCGAGCTCGGCGAGGCGTTCCTCGCTGACGCCTTCGAGTAGGCACTTGGCCTCGCGAACCGCCTCGCGCAGCTTCTTCGCCGCCGCTTTCTGCGCGGCGCGCTGCTGCGCCTCGTGCTGTCGGCGATTCACGCCGAACAAAGTGTCAATGCCGCCGCGCTTCGCGATCGGCAAATTGAGGATGCCGTGATCGAGGCTCATGCCGCAGCCCTCCCCTGCCGAACTACGCACAGCGCGGCGCCGCCGGGCGGCGTGCGGTCGGGCGTGATGCGGGGCCAGCGCGGCCAGGTACGGCGGCGCTCCATCACCTCGGCGGCGGTCAGGCCGCCGTGCCAGGCGATCAGCGCGCGGACGATGGCGCTGGCCGCTTGGCGGCGTCGATTCGGGTGACGTACACTGTTCATGGCTTCGCACTCCACAGGTTCGTTGCCACTGAGCGCCCGCTGTTGCTGCAGCGGGCGTTCGCTTTTCCGGCGGACTCTCGAGGCGATGGCCGGGCGGCCACGCGGATGGCGCCGGGGGCGGTCAAGGGGGAGCGTCTCCCGCACGAACGCCCAGCCATCGGCTCGAAGGCCCGCAGGCCCATCACTTCACCGCCCGCAGCGGGCGGCCCAGCTCGGCATCGCGCAATACGCCCTGCAACTGGGCCATCAGGCCCAGGCACATGCGTTCCACGTCGCCCAGTTCCTTCAGCGCGGTGCGCGCCAGCGGTGCGTCGGCTTGGTCGATCTGCCCGTCGTGCAGCATCTCGCCCAGCTTGGTCAGCGCTTCGCCGGTCTCGCGCACCCAGCCGCCCAGCGTGTTCAGCGAGGCCGCGCCCTCGGACGACGGCGCGCGCACGGCCAAGCGGTCGAGCCGCGCCGCGAGATCCGCGATGCAGTCCTCGCGGAAGGGCTCCGGCAGCGCCAGCACCATCGCCTCTTCCAGATCGGCCGGCAGGCGCAAGGTGCCGTCGAGCATCCGGCGGACGAGCTGCGTGTTGGCGCGCATCGCCGCGTCGACCTGCGCGGCGGTGGTGCCCATGTGGAATTCCACAGTGCGCTCGTGCAGCGCGGTGCGCGCGTGGTAGAGCTCGACCACTTCCGCGGCGTAGGACCGCTCGGTGGTGCGGGTGTGACGCAGCGCCTGCTCTACGTAGCGCGCGAGTGTCTTGCTGCGGGGTTCACGCATGGCCGGCCTCCACGGTGGAACGGGCGGCGAACCGCGCAGCCTCCAGCGCATCGCTCATCAGGTCCGGATCGAGGTCGAGCGCGCGGCAGCGCTCGACGATGTCGGATTGGATGACGGCAGCGACCTCGGCCGGACTGGTGCAGAGCTCGAGGCGACGCTTGATGCGCACCAGCGCGACGATGGCGTGCGCCTCGGCATGCACCTGCTTGGCGAAACGCTTGCGCGCGGCCGAATTCGCGGCGGGCTGACCCGCGCGGGTGACGAGCTCACACATGGGCTGAAACTCCGGATTCAGGCGCCGCGCACGCGGCGGCGGTAACGTCGCTCGTCATGGGGAGATGGACGAGGGCGTCGTGGGACTCGCAAAGGGAACGGAGCGTGCTGGTGCTCCACCAGCGGCCACCGGCGGGCGCAGGGACGCGATCCGCGTGCAGCCAGTCGCGGATGGCGCGATAGCTGACGGGGCGCATCTCGGGGGCGTGGTCGCCGGTGCTGCCATGGACGGCGGCACCGTGCCGGCGCCAATTCACGATCAGCTGCCGCGTCGGCCAGGTGGCAGGGTCTCGGAACAGTCGACCACCCTGCTCCACGCAGCCGTAGGGCACGGTGCCGAACACCCTGCCCTGCTCGCGCAGGCCGGCCGAGACCTCGCGGCAGCGCTGCGCCGTGAGCTCGCGCTCGTACTGCGCAGTGGCGAGTTGGATGTGCAGCTGCAGGCGGCCGGCCGGAGTGCGCGTGTCCAGCAGTTCGCGGATGGAGTGCACCGCGAGCTCGCGGTCCTCGAACTCGCGGAACATCTGCACGCCATCCAGCACGTCGCGGAACAGCCGATCGAGCGCGACCACCACCACGCCGTCGGCATCGCCCGCGCGCAGCCGGCGCAGCAATTCCGCCCCACCCTTCCGCCGCCCAAGCGGCGTGCTGGCCGAGACGCCTTCATCGGCCACGGTTCCCACCAGCACGTGGCCGTGCAGTGCGCAGTAGTCGGCGCACCGGCGCGGCTGCAGGCCTAGGCTGTGACCCTCGCGGGCCTGCTCTTCGGTGCTCACGCGCACGTAGGCCAGAAGGCGCATTCAGGCCGCCCTCTTCCGCCGGTAGATGTCCGCCAGTGTGAGCTCGGGCATCAGCTCGACCAGGCGCATCGCGTTGTTGGGATCCGGGCGCGTGCCGCCCTCCTCCATCTCCCACTGGGCGACAGCGCCCCGGGAAACGCCCAGCCGGATCGCCAGATCCTCTTGGGTCCACTGCCTAGCTTTACGAGCCGTTGCGATGTCCATGACGCCTAGTATAGCTAGCATTTTGGGAAATGCAAGCGATACGAGCGATAACCGGCCGTTAGTGACGCTATACATCGCCACCGGGGGCTTCCGGGGTGACGAGGCGTTCCCTATGTCAAAGATCTACGAGCGCTGTCGCGAAGCACGGCGGCGCACTGGGCTGTCGCAGGAGGCGCTGGCGCTCGATCTCCGGGTGAGTCGAGGCGCGATCGCGCAATGGGAGATGGAGGAAGGCACGACGCCGAGCGTCGACAATCTCATCGCGCTTGCGCGACGCAGTGGTCTCGCCTTCGAATATCTGGCCACCGGGCGTGGCCCGAAGATCTTCGGCGACCCCTATCGCGTCGAAGAGGAGCGCGCCGTGTACGCGCGGCCGGAGACACCCGAGGATGCCGAGCTCGCCAAGGTGCTGCCGAAACTCTCCACCCCCCGGCGCCGCGCGCTGCTTGCATTTATCCGCGCGTGGGCTTAAACAGCGGCAGCGAGCGGTGGCAATGGAAAGGAGAAAACTGCCATGAAGGTGCTTTCGCAATTGTCCTGGCTGGTGACATTCCTCGCGAGCTTTTTCGGCGCGTTCCTGATCTTCTCTGCGCTGACCTCTTCGCTTAGCGCTCCGCAAGAAGCCGCTGGCGCGGCACTTGCGTGCGGAGTCGTGATCGTGCCCTACGTGTTCTCGCGCACGATCGACGCGCTGCGCTCGAAGGAATGAACGATGCGCGCCGCGCTGCTCGGCTCTTCGATCCTTTTCTCGGCCCTGGCGGCATGCTCGGTGCGGCCCGACGGCAGCAATGGTCTGCGACGTGAGTTCACACTGCAGGGCATCGATCACGCCCAGGCCTACCATCGCTCGATGGACTTCGCCCGCAGTTGCCATACCGGCGGCGGTATCCTGAAGCACGCCACCGTGACGGGTGAGATTTACCCGGACACGCGGAGCGCTGAGGTGCACGTCGCCTGGGGTGGTAGCACGATGGCGGAGCAGATAACCGTTACGCAGATCGCCAGCGACAGTCGCGTGGTCGTGGCGGCGCTCGGGCACGGCATGTGGGACGAGCGCGAGCTTGACGCTGCGCAGCGTTCGATCGAGTCGGGCACGCCGACTTGCCGGTGAGCGTGTGCCATGTGCTACTCCGCGCAGATCAAGGCGGATTATCAGACTTACGTTCGCACCTTCGGCGCGATCATTGACATCGGCGAATTCGCGCGCCTGTACGGCAATCGGCTGAGCGGCAGCAAGGCGAAGATTCCCAAGGCCCTCGAGGCCTGGTTCGCGCATCCGCGCACGGCGGAAGAACGCGCCGTCAATGCGTCGATCGAGACCTATAACCGGGAGCAGATCGCGCGGCTGGAGCAGGAACTGTTCAAGCAGACGAAGCGCCTGGCGGACGCCGAGCGAACGCTGCGAACGAAGGCGACGAAGAAGGCGGCAGACGATCAGCGCATCGCCAGAGCCAAGATTGGTCAGATCAAAGGCTGGCTGGCCGATCTCAAGCGCACCGAGCCCAAGGATCGCGACGCGCGCATCTTCCCCGGCCACTACGCGCCGGTGATCGTGATGGAGCACGGCCGCCGCATTGTGAAGCCGATGCGCTACCAGTGCCGCCCCGCAGGCAAGCCGGCTTTCTACGACACCAAGTTCCCCGGTACCTACAACGCCCGCAGCGACAACCTCGAGGGCTTCTGGGAGGGCCTGTTCGGGCACAGCCATGGCGTCATGGTGATCGAGGGCTTCTACGAGAACGTGAGCCGGCACCGCATCGAAGGCCGCGATCTGGCGCCGGGCGAGAAAGAGGAAAATGTGGTGCTCGAGTTCCTGCCGGAGCCGCGGCAAGACATGCTGGTGGCGTGCCTATGGTCGCGCTGGAGCGCACCGGGCGAGGAGGATCTGCTTTCCTTCGCCGCCATCACCGACGAGCCGCCAGCCGAGGTGGCCGCCGCCGGGCACGATCGCTGCGTGATCCCCATCAAGCCCGAGCACGTCGACGCTTGGCTCAACCCAGATCCGGGCGACCTCGCCACGCTCTACGCCATCCTGGACGACCGCGCGCGGCCGTACTATGAGCACCGCATGGCGGCGTGAGCGCAAACCATATATATCAATGAGTTGTTTGATTTTCTTTTGAATTGACTGAAGACGGGGCTTTACATCTTCGGAAGACGGTCATATCAAGAGGACTCCTTCAACCGGACCCCGAGGTCCCCATGAGCAGCAGCAAGTAGAAGAAGCGTAAGCCCCGTGCGATCCGCTTGAAATTGCGGACGCGGTTGAAGAGCCTTTGGGCTCGCGTTGGACCAGCGATCTAGATTGCGATGGCAATCATTAGAGCTGTCCATAGCGTGATCGAGATATACAAATTCCTCTCTTGAGGAACCCCACGGCGCTGGCGAAAGCCAGCGCCTTGTTTTTGGATATGAGACGGCGATCGTCCAACGTCGCTCGTCATGAAGCCCTTCCCGACCTCGATTCGCGACACACCATGCGGCGCGTGCGATGCCTGCTGCGCGCCAAGCTGGATGCGACACGCGATCGATGGGCCCTGCTACTGGTGCAAGGCCGGCACGTTCGTCATGGGGTGGCACTGGTGGATGTGCCCGGCATGCCTGGGTGAAGGGCGCGGACGCTGCGAATACTGCAGAGGCGTTGGATTCGTGCCCATACCAGGGGAATGATGCCCGTTCATCGGCCGCGACGGTCGGCAAGGGGTGGCCTGACGGTTCGCCTGACTCCCGGGCGAGACCAGCATGCCTCAGCTCACCTGCCCCGTCTGTAGGACTTCACCGACCGCGCTCATAGGTGCACATCCCGTCAGCCTGCGGTAGGGCACAGTTGCGCCTGAGCAATCGTAGGTCTGCCCGTCTGCCTCATTGAGGGCGAGCAGTACGCTGGCCTGCTCGGCGCCGGTTGGCGAATGCAGTGGGAGCGCCTAGCTCGAAGGCTCGCTTGGCGATTGGTTGAGGTCAGCACTCGGTTCGGCTTTACTGCGCGCATAGCCATAGCCGCCAATGCTACCGGCTGCGACAAAGACCACCGCCTTGGCAATTTCCGTGGCGACTGCATCCTTCCCCAGCCAGAGGGCTACTAGGACAACAGCAGCGATGATCCCGAGGAGAAAAAGCACGAAGCGTTGCCTGTCCTTCTGCTTATCGCGCTGGCATTCGCGCTCGTGCTTGCGATCTCGTTCTTGGGCAGCTAGAGATTCCCTCGCCCAGCTCAGGTTATTGTTATCGCGTTGCTTCTCAAGCTCCAGCTCATTGGCCTTGAGTGCAATCTCTTGCTTCTGGTTCTCGACAAGCTGCTCCAACCACTTTGGGTCGGTCGGCGGCCCTCCTGGCGGCACCATTTCGCTTGCCATCAGCCGGCCTTATAGATTGGCGACTTGTAGCTAACCAGAAGCCCACCAAAGGACCGATCCCCAAGCCTCGGGGCGACGATCTTGGCTGATGCAATCCTGCGCCTCTGGGATGCCGTCAGCTTGGTGTATTCACGAGCCGTGAGGAGCTCGCACTGAACAGGCCGCGATGAAAAAACGCTTCGAGATTTCGTGCTCATACTTATTTGACCATCCCCATACGTCTCGGTTCCGGCCACTTCCCTACCTACGACAGGCCACAACTTGCGCATCGCTGCGCATCTGAAACGCGAAACGGGCCGGCCTCGCCGGCCCACCCGTTTCAGTGTCTCTTGATGCAGGACTTTACTTCGTTGGGCCTGAATGCGTCCACAAATAGTTGGTCGTAGGGACTACCGAACTGTTACTTCTTAATAAACATTGACTTACGTCACGTTCGCCGCCTTGGGACACCTGGCATGGGAGCATGGCCAGATGGTACGACGCGCCGCCTAGCCAACATCTCGCTCGATGCCCAAGGCCACCGCAACCGCCGTCCATGCGGCGCAGCCTACAGATGACCCCTACCGAAGAAGCCGTTCACCCTTTCAAGGCGCAGCGCAGCGCCTGGGCACGCAGCTGCAGATAGGTGTGCGCGTCGGCGGCTTTCAGGGTGAGAAGGGTTCGGGCTTGCTCGTTGAGGGTCTGGTGGTCGAAGTTGGCCGGCAGGGTGCGCAGCTGCGCCGGGTAGGCGCTCAGCGCGTCGACTTGGCATTCAGCCGGTGGGGGCGGCGTCACCGGGGGCGGCGGCTGCACCAGCTCCGCCCGCGGCGGCGCGGTCGTACAGGCGACGGAACTCAGGCAGATCCAGAGGATTGCCAGGGCAGCGGCCGTCGGCCGCAGCCGCCTGGCGTGGCGCGGTGAGCTGGGCATGGTGGATATCCTCACGTAATGCGTCGGCCTGGGCGCCCAGGCGCGACGCGGCCGACATCCAGACGGCGGTGGCGGTCTGCTGCGCGTCGAGCTTGTCCTGCAGGTCCTGGCGCTGCTGCGCCTCGAGCGCGCGCTGGCGCGCATAGACGGCGGCGTTGTCGCGGGCGGTGGATTCGGCGGTCTGGCGCGCCATCCGGTCGGCCCGCGCGCCGCCGATGCGGTAGCCGCCCCACCCGCCCAGCAGCGCCGCGGCGATGGCCACCAGCAGCAGCGCGCGCGGGCCCATCAGGCTAGGCAGCTTCATCTTCGATCTCCGGCAGGTCGACGGTCTGGCCGGCGAGCGCATGCGTGCAGTCGTTGAGGAACTGGATGCGGCCATCGCGGATGAAGCTATGGCAGACGCACTCGATCGACGGCTGATCGTGCCCAGCCCACCGCTTCCATCTGCTATTGATCGAGGGCCCGAAGGTCGGCCGCTCGAGATCGCCGTTGAAGGTCCAGTGCGGTCGTCCGCCCTGTAATGGCGAACGCTCCATGTTGGGCGGCGTCCAGTTCACCGGCAGGGTGACCGTACCGCCGTTTTGATGCTGCAGAAGGGCGCATCCCGGGCAGTTGAATCGGACGCCATAGAACCGCCCCTCGTTGTCGGTGACGATCTTCGCGCGGCTCATGCCGCCTCCCCCGCCACCACGCCGCCCGCGCTTTGATACGCGAAGCGCAGCGCGCTCAGCTTGTTCTCGCGCTGGCCGTAGCCTGCGCCTGGCAGGCTGGCCCAGATGCGGCGGCAGGCGTACACGGCCGCATCGAAGCGGCCGATATGGATGTCGTCGAGCGCATGGCACTCGCGGATCAGCTCGATCGCGGCGAGGTCCTGCGATTCTGGGCTGAAGTCGCGCAGCGCCAGCTTCCGCCGCAGGTCGCCCCACGTGCGCGCGAGGACCTGATAGCGGCCGGCCGCGGTGCTGTAGATGCCGAGGCGCGGCAGCCAGACGCGGCGGTTCGGGTGCTCGGCGTAGCCCTGGAACAGCGCGCCACCCACCAGCACGTCGTAGCCGTCGTCACCATTCCCCGCCGTGCCCTCGCTCACGGCGAGCATGTCCAGAAACGCCAGCGCGTTGCGGCTGCCGACGAGGCTAAGGCTGAGGCGGGCCATTGGCGGGCGTCTTCTGTTTCCACAGCCGGCCGGCGAAGATGCCGGCGAATGCGGCCCAGGCGATCGCCTTGGCCAGCCAAAGCGGCAGCAGCTGCTTGAACTCCGGCGGCAGCGTGGGCCACTGCTCCACGAGGTAGTTGGCGATGCCGGCGAGCGCGGCGAAGCGCAGGCTGGCCCAGCGATGGGCCTGCTTCCAGTCGCTCACCAGCGCGGCCTGCAGGCGCGTCCAGAGGGACGTGCTCGGCGCGGCGCTGCCGATGCCGACGGCGATGAAGCGGGCGACGAAGAGGCCGCCCAGTACGAGTGCGATGGCGATGACGATCCAGGTCCGGTGCATGGCGTTTCCTCAGCGCGGCGGGGCTAGGTCGAGGAGTTTTTCGAGCCGGATCGCGTAAGCCTTCCAGCGCTCGGCCGACGCGCGCGCCTCGTCGCGTTCGCGTTCCATCGTGAGCGCGCGCTCTTCGCACGCCTGCAGCCCGATGTGCGGCGCTGGCAACTGCACGATGGTCGGCGCGGGTTTCGGCGGCTGCGCCGCGCAGCCGGCCAACGCGAGCAGCAGCGGCGCCAGCGTCTTCACGGCGCGCCCGAGGGCCGCGTGCGGAGCGCGCGGTCCTTTGCGATCTCCTCGAGGCGATCGATGCGATAGCCCTGGTTCTGCTGCGTGGTGCGCAGCTGGTCCAGCAGCACGCTGTGGGAGTTCAGCGTGCGCTCGGCGGCGTCCATGCGGATCGCCTGCGTCGCCTGCGTGGTGCCGTAGGCTTCGAGCTTGCCCTCGATGGACGTCATGCGCTCGGTGAGCGCATTCACGCCCCAGGCGATGATCGGCAGCACGATGAGCATCACCACGCGCTCGATCAGCTTGAAGGTGGTGCTGTCGGAGACGCGCTGCGCGATGTCATTCATACCGCGCATTGCAAGCCGCGGCGGGGGCCAGCGTCGTCCGCTGCGTTGGCCCCTACTCCGCCCGGCTGGCCTCGATCGCCGCCCGCACGTCGTCCCGCCATTGGATGGCGCGCGCCCGCTCCGCGGTGGCCTTGCCGACCGACGCCCGGAACGCGCGCAGCCTGGCCAACTCGGCGGTCTGATCGCGCACGGTGCGCTGCAGCGGCCGCACCCCGAACCGGTAGGCCGCCACCAGCAGCACCAGCACGAGGGCGTCGGTCATGGCAGCGGATCCCGCGACAGCTGCACGCGTTCGCGCGCCAGGCGCGCCACGTAGCCGGCGGCAGGCGGCGACACGACGCCCGTGTATGACTGCACCAGGTTGCCGGATCCGTCGTCGCGGTAGATCCGGCGCAGCTCGGTCAGCAGGCCGGCGCTGTACAGCCGCTGCGCCTGGGTGAACAACGCATCGGCATTCGCCGCGTCGGCCGCCTGCACATCGACGTTCGTGATGAACGTGGTCAGCATGGCCAGGTCGTCTGCATTCACGTTGGCCAGAAAGGTGTTGTAGTCGATCAAAGTGGCCATGGTCAGATCCCCAGGGCAGCCAGCTTGGCGGCCGTGTCGATCTGCGCGGCGAGCTGGTCGGCGTAGCCGCGGCCGATGGCATTCAGCAGGCCCTCGGTGTACATCCACGGCTGATCGGCGGCGGTGTCGTAGTAACCCGTGCCATAGGCTGGCGTGCCCGTGGGCGCGCCGCTGCCGCTTGTCCAGCCGGTCGGCAGGTTCTGGGCATCGATGGTCTGGCCGCTCGCCGGCATGTACTTGCACCAGCCGTCGTAGAGCGTGTGCGTCTGAGCGAGGACGCCGGAGAGCGCGACGGTGTTGTTGCCGTCGGCAGTGGCGATGGGCGCGGCGGTGGCGGTGTCGAGGATTGGAACGCCGTTGGCGTCGATCACGTAGGCCCAGCCACTGCAGTACAGGGTTAGCCCGTCGGCGCTCTTGTTGCAGTCGAGCACGACGCGCGCGTAGTCGCTGTTGCTGTTGCCGATGTCGAAATCAAACACCGGCTTGCCGGCCGGGCGGTTAGGGATGTTCGTCACGGGGGTGCTCATATCGTGCCCTGTCAGGGTTTGAGGGGGTTGTGCGAGAAGATGCGATGCGACGGATTGCGGCCTGCGGCATAGCTCAGACCGCCCACATGGATGCGCGCTACCGGCAGCATGCCGATGCCTTCCACTTCGACAACGCGCTCCCAGCCGCCGTCGGTGAGCACCAGCTCGCCGCGCAGCGCAATCGCCATCACGGCACGCCCGTCCTTCACGGTGAATGGCGTGCTCTCCGAACAATCGAGTTCGGCGCCCAACTCGGTGACGATTCGCACGCATCGAGCCCAGACGATGCGTGGAATGCCGCGCACGCGCGCGCGGCGACGACGGAAGCCGTCGAAGCAGTCGAGCCAGTGCCACCAGCGCGCCTGCCCCGCCATCAGGCCCTTGCGGAGCCACATGCTGGCGACGACGCAATAGCCACCGCCGCCGCCGCCGCTCGAGCCGCTTGACGGGATGGTGACACTGCCTGCGATGACGACGTCATCGCCTTGCTGCATGGCTGCGAGTTGCGACGTTGCGGCGAAATAGGTCTTTGTGCCGCCGGTGCCGCCGGGGTCATGACAGTAGATGGTGTATGTCTGCCCCTGCGTGAGCCCCGTCACCGCATTGCTGACGGCGTTGTAGCTGACGGTTGTGCCGCCCATCGCGACGCTGTAGGCATTGACGGTGACTGCGCCTGCCGACGTTGCGGTGAGCGCGGTGGTATTGCGGATGCCTCCAAATGCGAGCGTAAGCGAATTGGGAGCGTTGAGCTGGTTGCCGAGCGTGATACCGCTGCCTGGGTTGGTGAGCTGATCTCCCAACCTGTCCGCTTCTGCGCTGTAGGGCGAGGCCTGTGCGTTCGCCTCCAGCTTGAGTCGCGCCCAGTAGCACGTGCCGGATCCCGAACCATTACCCGCGACGCGCGCGGCCACGTCGACGAAGTAGCAGTTCGCCGGCGTGGTGAAGGTTGTGGTGTAGCGTTTTCCCGGAATGCCGTTTGTCGCCGTAATCGAGGGACGTACGATCGGCGTGATCTCGGCCTTCGTGGTATCGCGGAATACCACGAAGACCTGCTGCGTCGCATTCGAAAGCGCAGCGGCGCTCATGTCCGCGCCGAGGGCCATCGCGAGGCCAGGCACTACCGGGATCGTCTGCACATTGCCGTAGTCGTCCGATCCGGTTGCCATGGCGTGATACCACTGGTAACCGCTTGTGCCGATGTTGTAGCTCAGGAAGTGATTGCCGCCGATGGCAGACGGCCAACCGACATTGCCGGCAGCGGCTGTCGAGTTGACGATCAGATTCATCCCCCGCTTGAAGCCATTGGTGGCTCCATCCTCGACGGTCTTGCCGCGCGAGTTAAGCGTGGGGCTGTAGCCGCCGAAATTTCCGTTGTAGTCCACCGCGCGCACGCGGTACCAGCGCACGACGCCGTCGGTGGTCGCATCCTTGTAGGCGAGCCCGCGAACCTTGGTGATTTCGGCGAAGGTGCCGGGTGAGCCGCTCACGTCGGGCGCGCGCTCGACGCTATATTCGACATGCGCAGGCTGGATGCCGTCGACCGTCCATGCGAGATGAACGCCGTCCGCGAGTGAAATGGCTGAAATGGTATCGACGGCCACCGGTGGGAGGTTCGCCGAGGCGACGACATGCGTCGCGTTGACCCAATCGGATACCGAGCCGCACGAGCCGACCGCACGAAGCTGGAAGTCGTAGCCCTGCTCGCGATCGAGCCCGTCGAGTTCGATGGATTTCCCGGCGGGGAAGCGCTTCGGCGCGGACCAGGATTCGTTCGACCCGGTGCGGCGCCAGCGGACATCGTAGGCGGTGGTAGCGGAGCGCATGCTAGCGGACGAGCATCCTGCGGTTGAGGGTGAGCGGGTTGCGGTAGATGCCGGAGCCGGGCGGCAGGTTGATGCGCGTGGTTGGGCGCGTCACGCCGCCGTCGTCCGAGCCTGAGCCACGCTGGTCGCTGACGAAGATCACGGTGCTTGGGTCTGGCAATGCCGGCGGCTCGCAGAAGACCTGCCCGTTGATGGTGCTCACGAACGCCGGCGGCGTGCCGCTGTCGGCGGTCCAGACGGCGGGCGCCGCGTCCACGCAGGTAATGCGCGCGCCGAGGTCGTCCAGCGCCTCCTTGCGGATGACGATCAGATCGGCCGTCACATTGCCCGTCTCGCCGAGCACGAACAGATCGCCCGGCTGCACGCTGGGCAGATGCGTGGTCAGGTCGAAGGTGTGCACGTCGGTGCCGCTGCCGGTGATTGCGGTGGAGACCACCGTGCCGTCGTTCTTGCGGAACTGCGCGGCATAGGTCTTTCCGACCTCGAAAGTCAGCGCCTCGTCGGTGGTCACCGACTGCACGTTGTTCGAGACATCGAGGGTGACGGTCTTCACCCGGCCGTACGCGAGACCCCACTCTGGCACATCATCTGTGCGACGAATCAGATCGCCGCGATCGCAGATCAGGTTCTCGATATCGGTCTCGAAGCTGTAGGTGTTCGGCCGCAGGCGGCTGGCGGCGAGGTGATAGCGGCCGAGGCGCCAGGCGGCGTCGGCGTCGGTGACCTTGCGCAGGTCCAGCACTTCGAACTTCGTGGCTGCCGGCAGGCTGGGCGCAGCGTTGCCGAACGCATCCTTGCCGTCGATCTGGTAGCCGTCGTCGAGCACAATGCGCTCGTCCTGCTGCCAGTTGGCCTGCGGGTTGGTGAACTGCACCCGCAGCGCATGCGGTGTTTCGCGGAATTGGCGCGACCCGGAAAACCCCTTGCTGTTGGCCGGGGTGAAGATCTGCACGGGCACGGTCTGCTGCACATCGCGCACGACGCTGTAGAGGCCTTCGCGCATGTTGAAGCTGGCGCGCCCGGCGGCCATCACGTCGCGCACAAGATCGAACAGCGTGATGGTGGAGTCGAGGCACATCTTGAAGACGAAGCCCTTGGCTGTGCATTCGGCCGCCCAATCGGCGAACGCGTCCAGGTCCACGCGCGAGGCCGGCACTTTCTTGGCCAGCGACGGGCACGCGGTCAGCAGCCAGTAGGCCACCCACGCACAGTTCGACGTGGGCACGCCGGTGGTCCATGTCTGCGTGGCCTTGTCGTAGGTGCTGATCTTCTGGCGCGCCACCACGCTCAGTGTGCTGATCACGCCCTGCAGCTGGTCGGTGGCGCGGATGCGCACCGCGAGCTTGTTGGTGCCGGTGTTGCTGGGGCTCTGGTGGGCGATGGAGCGCAGCACGGTCCAGACGAAGTCGCCCACGCGGCTCTCGGCCACCGAGCTGCCCCAGTTGGTGCTGACGCGGGTGACCTTCACCTCGTACTGCCCGGCGGTCACCTTCCAGCGGATGCCGGTGCGCAGCGGCTCGCGCTTGGCGGAGCTGATGCGGACGGTGGTGCCGCCGACGATCATGACCGAGCCGTTCGCGATCGATAGGCCCGAGGCCGAGGCAGCGTTGAGCCACGTGGTATTGCCAACCGCGCGATATTGAACAGTGAAATCGGCACTCACGCCTACGGCGTGATTCTTCTTGTCGAACGCGAAGAAGCCGGCCTGCGCCAGCAGGTCGAGCGAAATTTCTTCGGTGCCGGTCTGCGTGGTGCGGGTGTCGCTGTTCCCGTCCGCCAGCACGGTGCCCACGCTCAGCTCGAACACGTCTTGCGTGAAGAGTGTGGGCGCGGTGCTGATCTGGTATTCCACCTCGTCGAAGCTGGTGAGCGGTGTCTCGCCGATCTTGATGTCGGACGGCGTGATGTCCAGATCGCCCGGGCCAAGGTCGAGCAGCATGCGCAGGTATTGCTGATCGCCGAGGATCTCCGTGTAGGGCAGCGCCGCGTGCGGCGGGTAGAAACGCGCCTCGCCGATCACCAGCGGCACGGCGCCGTAGAGATTCACCTGGTTGCTGGTGCCGGTGATGGCGGTCAGCGCGTTGAACGGGTCGCCACCGCCGCCGCCCTTGGGCAGCGGCGGCGGCACCAGCAGATTCGTCAGCGTCCAGCCATAGGCGATGATCTTCAGCGCGCCGCGGTAGTCGCTCGTGTAGTAGGCGTAGACGATAGCGACGATGACGACGACGATCTTCAGCAGTTTGTTGTTGTTGCCGCCGCCTTCGGGGAACGCGGTGATCTGCACGCGCCGCCCGGCCTTTGGCCGCACGCGTGTCCACAGCTCGCGCGGCACTTCGTAGCCGTCCACCTCCACGCGCAGCGCGCGCGCCGCGTTCTCGCCCACAATCTGCGCAATGGTTTGCCCCGCACGCGCCTCGCAGTACACCACCTCGGGCGAGAACGGATGCGGGCGCGCGACGATGTCGACGGTGCCGTCAGCCATGACGGTAGATCCCCTCCAGCCGCGGCCACCAGAGCCGCGAATCGATGCGCTCGATGCAACTGGTGCGCCCTTCGGGCGCGTGCAGGAAGCGCTGCGGCGTGACCATCAGGCCGATATGCAAGCGGGCGCCGCCCGGGCGAAAGATCGCCACGTCGCCCGCCGCGCCGCGGTCGACGCACGTCCAGCCGGCGGCAAGACCGTCAGTGATGGCCGCGGCGATTCGCGCATGCTCGCGCAGCGTCGCATAGCGCTCGCCGTAGTCCGGCAGCGGCAGGCCGAACTGCTCGGCCAGCACCCGGCGCACCAGCCCCCAGCAGTCGTAGCCGTCCGGGCCCCTGCCCTTCTCCGCGAACGGCAGGCCGATGTAGGGCTCCACCCATGCCGGTACCGCGCTCATGGCACCAGCCCCGGCGAATTGGTGGGCGTATAGGTGAGCGCCGGAATCGGCTGGCTGAGCAGGTCGTCCTCGTAACCCAGCGTGCCGGTGATCACCAGCGCGTCGTACGTGGCGCCCAGCAGGTCGAACTCGAACGGCCCTGCCTCGATGGTGTTGGGGCTGGAGGCCAGCACCACCTCCAGCGTGACGGTGGGCACGCCGGAGATCGTGCGGATGGCCTCGAGCACGCTGCGGTCCACGTTGTCGACGATGAGCTGCACCTGCGGAATCTGGTCGTCCCGCTGGTCGGGCAGCCGCGCGCGGATGGGATACGGCTGGTAGACGCCGTCGGTGCGCGTGATCGCCTGCGTGTTGTTGACGATGCGGATGGTGGAGATGTCCGGATGCGCGATGCGCACGCAGACCAGGAACACCTCGCCGGTATGCTGCGCCAACATGGCCTGCAGCGCCGCCTGCGACACCTGCCGGCTCATGGCAGCAACTCCAGTTGCAGGGTCACCTGCCAGCGGTTCACGCTGCCCTGGATGTACTGGCCGGCGGGGCGCTGCACGAAGCGGTAGGTGGCCGTCACGCCGGTGCGGAAATCCGTCCAGTCGAAGGGCAGCGCGTCCTGCAGCGTGGTCGCGTAGAACGTGATCAGTGTCTGGTACTGCGCCTGCGTGAGGCGCAGGGTGCACGCGAAGGGCGTGGCGACGGCGGTGAAGCGCCGGCGCACCTTGGCCACGCCCGCGTCCATCTCGGTGCGCAGCACGTTGCTGACGCCCGAATATGCCGTGCTGTTGTCGGCGATGGGCGGCGGGAGCGTGGCGGGCCAGGTCGGGTTCGACACGTCAGATCCTCTGCTGGCCCGCGCGGCGGCTGAGACCGAACGCGCCGGCGATGGTCTGGCCGAGCTGGCCGCCGGTGGCCACGTCTTCGGCGGCCTTGCCGATGATCACCTTGATGTACTTGTCAATGCCGTTCGACTCCGTGCCTTGCTGCGTCTCCGTCTTCTCGCTGGTGTTGTTGTAGACGTAGACATTAGTGACGGGCGGGCGGCTGCCACTGTCGCTGCCCATCGCGCCTGCGATGGGCTGCACGGCTCCGCTCTGGCCGCCCGCCATCAGGTAGGTGCGGCCGTTCATGGTGAGGAGCTCGGGGCCGCGCTCGTTCACCTGGTAGAAGCGGCCCGGCAGCACGCCGCCGCCATCGGCATGCCCGCCGCCGAATGCGCTGAAGAGGCTGCCCAGCCAACCGCCGAGCTGGCCTGTCTTGTCGATGTCGCCGAACAGCCGCTTGCCCAGATCCGCGGCGACGATCTCGGCGAGGATGCGATTCAGCGTGCCCTTGAAGTTCTGTTCCAGCCCCTTCAGACCCTTCTTGCTGAAGTCGAACAGCCCATCGGCCAGGGCCTGCTGGATACCCTCGGCGCTGCGGCGCCAGAATTCGCTGTTCTCATTGCCCGCCTTCTGCAGATCCTGCTGGTATTTCTTCAGCGCGTTCTCGCGCGCGACGGCGATCTTCTGTGCCTCCTCGGTGGTCAGCTTGCCGCCGGCGGCGAGCTGCTCCTCCACCTTCTGAATTTCCAGCAGCGCCGCGGCATAGTCCATGGCGGCCTGCACGCTCGGGCCGCCGAGCTGCGCCGCCTGGCGGTTGAGGATCTCGGTGAGCTTGTCGTCCGCCAGCATCGCCTGCGCGGCGAGCTGGTGCTGATAGGCCTGCGTGGCCAGGTCCACGCCCCGCGCGACATCGGCCTGCACCTGTGCCGTGTCGGCGCCCGTTGCGATGGCCTTCGCGCCGGCGGCGGCGACGTTGCGCAACGCTTCGGCATAGGCGTCGAGCGCCGGATTGCCGGTATTTGTGGCCGCTTCTCCGACGCGCTCGATGGCGCCCTGCAGGTCATTCAGCGCAGCGGTCCGCTCACGCGCCGCCTGCAACTCGGCCTGGTAATCGGCCTTGGCTTTTGCGGCGTCGGCGGTTACGGTCAGCGTCGGCAGCTCGATATAGCCCTTCGGCGGCATGATCACGTCTTCGGGCTTGATCGATGCCAGCAGGCGGCGACGCGCGATCAGGTCGTCGATCGCCTTGATCTGGCTCTGCACGTCATCCAGGCGGCTCTGAGACCATTTTCCGAACAGATCCTTGCCGCTCATTCCATAGTTCAGCCTGTCGACCAGATCGGCGCGCTTCGCGAGAAGTTCGTCATAGCTGTTGCCATCACTCAGGCCATAGGCATCCGCGAACTTCTGCGTTGCGATGGATGCGAACCCGCCGAATGCTCCGATCGCCTTCGCAGTCGCATTGGTGACGCTCAGCATGCCGCTGACGATCGTCTGGAATCCCTGCTTCACCGCAGGGTCGTTCAGCGTCGCGGTAAGGTCATGGATGCTGCCCACCAGCCCGTGCAGGCCCGCATCGCCGCTGTCGCCTTCAAGCAGGTTGCCGGCCACGCCGGCAAGCTGATGCAGCGATCCGGACAGCGTATCGGCCGCCGCGCGCGCGGAGCCGCCCATCTCGGTACTCAGTTCCTTCAGGATCACCTTCTGAGCCTCGGCCACCTGGCCAGTCTCGGCGAGGTACTTGATGGTGTCCTGCTGCTGCTGCGTGAACTGCACGCCCACGCGCGAGAGGGCGGCGATGCCCTGGATGGGATCGTTCAGCGCCTTGCCGAGCTGGATCGCCGAAGTCTTCAGGTCCTGATCGAAGGCCGTGCTCATGTCCAGCACCGCCTCCAGCGCCTGCGGGAACACATCCTTGTGAATGCGGGTGAAGGTGAGCAGCAGGTTCTCGGCGCTGACGATCGCCTCATCGTCGAAGGCGGTGACCGCCTGCAGGCCGCCGGCCATATCGAGCAGCGCATCCTTGCTCAGACCGGCGGCCTGATGGGTGGAGCGCAGGCGTGCCTCGAGCTGTGCCGTCACCTTCTCGCTCTCGGCGGTGGCGCGCAGCACGGCCGCGAAGGCACCTACCACCCCCACGCCGAGCGCGGCGCCTGCGATGGTGCCGACGCGCGCGAAACGGCCGGCGGTGGCATCCGCCGCATCGCCCACCTGCGCGAGCGCGGCCTTGACCTGGCCATCGCCGCTGGCCTGCAGCAGGATTCGCAGCACGTCGATGCGCGTGGCCACCCGTCATTCCCTCCGCTGCTCGCGCTGCGCGCGCCGTTCGTCGTCCGCATGCAACATCGCACGCTCGATGATCTGCACGTCCTGCAGCAGCGCGCCGACCTCGCACGCCGCGGCCTCGTCTCCCCTACCCGCCTCCCGCGCGTCCGCCTGCCAGAGCGGCGCCAGCGCCGTCAGGGCGGCCACGCAGCCGGCATAGTCCAGCCCGGTGCGCCCACTGAACCCCTGCCGCCACTGCGTCGCGCAGGCGGCGAATGCGGCCACGCCGCGCTCCGCTTCCGGGAGCAGCCGCGGCTCCGGGCATGGCGGGCACCGTTCGCCGCCGCCTGCGCAGCGGCAGTTCTCGCAGTACGCCGCGTCGATGTCGCCGTAGCGGTTCTCTGCGTCCCACAGCCGTTCTCCTTTCAGCCCTGGGCCCGCGCCGGCGTGCCAGCGAGCCCAGGCGACGAGTTTTTTTCGCGCGCCCCCACGCTGGCGCGAATCAGGCCGGCCAACAGCGCGCGGTAGAGCAGCGCGTCGGCGAGCATGGCATCGCGCGTTTCGGCGCTGAAGGTCAGCGGCTCGCCGGTGGCGTCATCGACTATGTCCTTCCAGTCGAAGATGCGCTCGCGCAGCAGCACCAGGTCCGCGTCGTCGCGGGCGCGGGCTCGGGCGAGCACGTCGGCGTCGACGGTCCCCTGCACGGTATGCAGCAGCGCGGCGTCGCGCGCCTGCAGCTCGTCGCGGGTGAGGATGTGATAGCCGATCAGCGCGCGGGCCTCGATCAGCTCGCCGTCCTGTCCGCGCGCCTGCAGCGTGACGGGCCAATAGACCTTGCGCTGGGGAGCGTACCGGAACATGCGCGAGCCCTCAGCCGTCGATGATCGCCAGCGGCGAGAGCAGCACCGCTTGCACGCCGATCTCGCCGCTGGTGCGGAAGGCGTTGAAGTTCGCCTGCAGTCGCACGCCGCGCGGGCCGTTTATCTGCGGCGTCACCAGCTCGTTCACCGCGGCCGGGATGCTGATCGTCAGCTTCTCGTTGCCTGCGGTGCCGTCGCCGACGCCGTGCTGCAGGCTGAGGTCGAAGCTGACATCGGAGTCGCCCAGCACCAGGTCGAGATAGTTGGAGTCCTCCAGCAGGAACTCGGTCTGGCCGGTGACCAGCGCGAAGCCCTCCGGCATGCTGCCGCGCACGCCGTTGCCGCCGATCGTGTAGTTGGTGTCGTCGAGGTCGTTGCTATAGGTGAGCTGGAACTGCGTCATCTTCACCGTGACGGCACCGGCGTTCACGGAAAGCGCAGCGCTCATCGCCGGGAACGCCTTGTGGCCATTGTCGGTGAGCGTGGCGTCGAGCGCCGTCGCCGAGCGGCTGTAGTCGGCGCCGCGCACGTCGATGCTGGCGGTGAGAAAGCCGCTCGGCGCCAGCGTGAGCTGCATCTGCGCGATGCGGCAGCCCTGATAGCGGATGTACCGGCTGGCAGCGGTGAACGCGCTGCCGAGGTCTTCCTCCAGCGTGAAGCCGGGGGGCAACGCATTGGCGCCGCTCGCCGCCGGCGCGAAGGTATGCGTGTAGGGCACGGCCGCGCCGGTGGTCGTCGGCACGCCGATCAGGTGCTGCAGCCACCAGCCGATGCTGCCGGGTGCGACGTTCACCTGCACGGTGCCGTTGATATCGCGGTTGCCCGGCACGCTGCGCGGCTGGCCGCGGAAGCCGTCGATGGTCGCGTCCTGTTCGCGCTGCATCTGAGCGCGGACGCCGTTCTGCACGAACGGCAGCACCAGGCCGGCGGGCGTGCCCGGGATCTGGCCGTAGGTGGTTTCGGTGAACCCCGCGAGGCGGGTGCGAACGCCGGTGACCTGGCTCATGGTTCAGTCCTCGTCGGTGCGGCGCTCATGCCGCGGTGATTGCATACTGGCCGCGCAGCGTTGCCACCCAGATCTGCGTCGGATGGTTGACGCCGCGATCGGGTGACCAGTCCTGCAGCCATGCGCAGGCGATGCCGCCGGGCTGCGGATTGCGCAACATCAGGCGCGCCAACGCCGCCGGCAGCTTCTCGCGCTGCTGGGCGGCTGCCTCGCGGTCCTGCTCCTTCCACACCAGCGCGAGGCTGATGTCGCTTTCGAATTGCTGCTCGGCGCCGCCGATGGTCAGGAACGCGCCGCCGTCGTTGCTGAGCGAGGCGGCGGTGCCTTCACCCTGCTCCAGCACCCAGCACGGGAACTGCCCGACCGGGATCTGAGCGACCGGCGCATTGCCCCGAAGCACGATGCTCGGTGCCGTGCCGAGGATGGCGGCCATGTCGGCAAGGAAAGCCGCATCGCCCATGATCAGCATCGCGACCGCGTCGGCGAAGGCCTGCGCGCTCATGCGAACACCGTCTTGCCGGCCTGCATCAGCCCCTTGCTGATCTCGGCCTGCACGATCGTGGAGGGTTTCGCCTGATCGACGGCGTCGGTCAGGAACGGGCGTGCGGCGCGGTCCACGGTGCGATGCTTGCCGCGGCCTGCCCATTCGGACACGTGGCCGCTATGGACTGCACCGGCATAGGCTGCGGTGTTGAACACGTAGCCGCTGGTCAGCGACTCGCGCGAATGCCCGGCGCTGCGCCGCAGATTGCCCGTGCGCACGGGCACCGGGTATGAGAAGGTTGCGCCGCCGCCGCTGAGGTTCTTCACCTGCGCTCGTTCGACGGCGAGCAGCGCCGCCGTCATGCCGCGATCGAGCGCAGCGTCGAGCGTGCCGCGGATGCGCTTGTAGACCGCCGCGACCTGCGCGCCGTTGGTCGTCATGCTAGGCATTGAGCGGCCCCGTCGACGTCTGCGGGAACCTGCCCGTTTCGGTGTATCCGACGCTGATGCCGCCGCCGGCGGAGATGGCGGGCGGATCCACGCCGAGCGCGCGGGCAGCCTCGCCGAGCCAATAGATCGCGTTCTGCCGCGCATCTTCCGCATGCGCCAGCATCTCGCGGCGGTCGAGGTATGCCGTGCTCTCGAGGCCGACCTGCGCCGCGCCGTCCATGAACTTCGCGCGGCGACGCCAGAGCACCATGGATGCGTACTGCACCTCGGCCTTCACGCAGCAGTCGAAGGCGTAGGTATCGCTCGACACGGCTCCATACACGGCCGCGCCGAGCTGTGCCTCCACCCAGCGGCCGGCTTCGGCGACGAGATCGCCGAGATAGGTCGACGCCCAGGTCGCGGGCGAGCCGAACTGCTCGGGGCGGAAGCCCTCGTCGAGCAGATCCTGCGGGGTGGATTTCGCCGTGCTCATGTCGGAAAAAAGGCCGGGCCGCTCGCGCCGCCCGGCCTCGTCGCGCTCCTGCCGTTACGCGTACTTGACCCGGCGCACCTGCGTCTGGTCGCCGATGGCGGCGTTGAACTTCTGCGTGCCGACCCAGTCCGTGGCGCTGGCGTAGATGTCGCGCTGCGACTCCACGGCCAGATCCTGCCACTCGCCGCGCTGCAGCTTGCGGCCCGGAAGCACCAGGTAGTAGCCCGTGTCGGCCGCGCCCACGAACGTCGTGGCGATCACGCCGGCGACGCGGTAGGCGAGCGGCTGGCGGCTGGCCTGGAACGCCACCATGGCGCTGCCCTGCGTGGCCTCCAGCATCTGCATGGTCCGGCCGAGCTTCTCCGGCGCGCAGACGATCCAGAAGCCCGCGTTCTGGCCCACGGCATAGCCCTTGGCGCGCGCGTTGCGCAGGATCGTCGCCGCGGCGTTGTTGAAGGTCTTGGTGTCGTCGGTGTCGAACGCGGTCTCGACGCCGGCGCCCAGCGCGGTCAGCAGGCCGTAATGCATCTCGGCCTTCTTGTCGAAGGCGGTGGCGCGGAACTCGTCGACCACCTGCTGCACGTTCCAGAACTTGTTGAAGCGCAGCCAGTCGTCGAGCAGGCCGATGCCGGACGCCCAGGTGACGTACTTCACAGCGGTGCTGGACTCGCTGATCTCGCGCCGCGGCTTCACCGCGGCACCCGGGGCGCGCTGCTCCCAGGTGATGCCGCCGTTGGTGTCGATGATGTCGAAGCTGTCCTGGCTCGACTGGCGCAGGTCGACGAGCTGGAACAGGTTCTGGTAGCCCAGGTCGATCTCGGGCATGTTCGAGTGGAAGAAGCTCTCGATGCGCATGGCGACATCGGAGAGGATCGGGTTGTCGTCCGGCGTGGCCCACTTGCGGGCGAGGAACGACTTGATCCGCTGCGCGTCCGGCAGCTTCGGGGCGCGCGTGCCTTCCAGCAGCGTGATGCCCTTGCCGATCAGGCCGGCCTGCGATTCGCCCAGCAGCTCTTCGCAGAGCGCGGGCGCCGAGAATTCCAGGCTGATCGCCTGGTGCAGCGCCTTGAGACGGGCGCGGTCGTCGCCCTTGAGCTGGGCGAGCTGGGCGAAGTTGCTGATGCGCATGGCTGCCGTCTCCTTACGCGGCGAAGCTGTTGAAGGCGATGATGCCGGTGGTGGCATCGCCGGAAGCCGCGGCCTCGAGCGCGTATCCGACCAGGGTGTTGGACGTCGCGACGTTGGTGAACTTCTTCGCCGTGTCGTCCCAGTACACCTTGTCGCCGAAAGCCAGCGCGACCGCGGCCTTGTCGCCGCCGCTGATCTCCGCCGCATATACGAACGCGTTCTGAGCGTTCGCCGCGGCGTCGTCCAGCGGGATGAAGAGGTGCGCGTTGATCAACACCGGCGTCTTGTGGGTGGTGGCGGCCGAATGCGCGTAGTCGATCGTCTTGATCTGCGCGGCCGGGGAACGGATCTGCAGCATGGCTCAGGCCTCCGCGGCGGCGACGCCGCTGATCAGGGGGTTGTGGACCGGCGATTCCTGCGGCGCCTGCTTGGCGCCCGGAGCGCCCTTGCCGGGGTCGCCGCCCGCCATGCGCGAGCCCGCGGGCAGGCGCGCGGCGACGTGCTTGCGCAGCGCCTCGAGCTTCGCGGTCGGCATGTCGGCATACAGCGCCTTGGCATCGGCCACCGCCTGATCGGTATCGCCGATCAGGTCCATGTGGCGCTCGCCGGTGACGATGTCGTCGACCAGCGTGGCACGGTAGCTCTTGCCCGACGCCACCAGCGCCGCGAGCTTTTCCGGCGCGTCGATCAGCGCCGCGTCGTCGCCGAGCGCCTTGCGCGCGGCCTCCAGAGCAGCCGCGGCCTTCGCGCCATCGGCGACCTTCGCCTTGAGCTGCTCCGCCTCGGCCTTCGCGGCCTTCAGCTGCTCTTCGAGATTCATGGTCTCTTCCTCGGTACGGTGCGCGGACTTGACGGAACGCGCGCCCGGCTGCGCACCCAGCCAGACGAACGAGAACTCCAGGGCCTCACCGGGACCCATGACGCGGCGCGCGGTCAGCTCGCGGCCCTCGCCATCGATGATGGGCGCATAGCTCTCCGCGCTGAATCCGATGGAGCAGTCGGCGACGATGCCGGCATCCATCTTCAGCAGCAGCGCGGTGTTGTCCGGCGTCTTGACGAAGTACGCCTGGGCGCGCAGGACGACCGCCTGCTGGCGGTCCGGCGGGAACTGCAGGTCGGGATCGCCGAGCAGCTTGCGCGCCTCGTCGAAGCTCATGCGCTCGATGCCGGCGCCGAAGCAGCGCCCCTCGCCCGGGCCACCATCGCCATTCCAGCCGCCCGGGTGGCGGATGAACACGCCCTTGCCGGGCAGCGTGCGTTCGAAGTCGGCGAGCAGCGCCTCGTCGAAGACCTCGTTGTCGCGGTCGATGCCGTTATGCGCCAGCAGCACCTCACGCACCACGAGCTCGTCGGCCGTGAAGTCGCGCAGCGTATAGGCGCGTATCGCGGCGAGCTGCTCCTCGGTCGGCGCGCCGGCAGCGGCGGCCTTGACGTGGAGCGCGAGCGTCTTGGTGCGCTGCATGGTCACTTCGTGGTGACCTCGCGCACGGGCTTCAGGTGGCGATTGCGCCAGGCGGCCTGCGCGCAGTCGAGCGGGCCTGCGTAGTCCGGGCGCTGCCATTCGGCCGGCGCGGGCTCGACCGCCGCGTCCGCGGCCGCGGCGGCGTCATCGCCCCTGACGTTGGCCTCGGCCGCGCTCCCCGCGGGGGTGGCAACGGCTTCATCGGCGCCCGGAGTGTTCGTCGCTTCCTGGCTCGCGTCGTCCGCGGTCGCGGAAGCGTTCTGCTTGTCCTTCGCCATGATCGTCTCTCGGTCCATGCCGCCTGGTGGCGGCAGCGGTTGACGATCCGAGCGTGCGGGCGTTCAGGGGCCAGTGTCGTCCGCTGCGCTGGCCCCCGAATCCGGGCGCGCGACGATGGTGCAGCGGCAGTGCGGATGGGTGCTGTCCATCGGCATCGGGCCTTCGCCCAGGGTGTACGGCCCGCGCGCGGCGATGTCCGTGCAGATCGGGCACGCGTCGGCTGCGGTCACGAAGTCGTAGCGCGTGAGGCCTTCGGCCTTGTACTGCGCCTCCTTGCCCGCCGCCTGCGCGGATGCGATTTCGCTACGCGCCAGGCGCTCCCAGTCGTAGTCGTGCACGCCGAAGCGCGCGCGCAGGCGCGCCGCTACCTCGATGGGATTCAGACCGTCGTAAATGCCATTGGCCAGGTCGTCGACGATGTCGTCCTTGTAGCTGCGCACGGCGGCGTCGCGGACGTAGGTGAATGCGCGGGCGCGCAGCGTGTCGCGCATGGTCTGCCGCGTTGCCTCGATCGCCGCCTCTGCCCCGCTCTCGCTGGCCGCGTTGCGCAGCCCACGCACCCACGACGCATAGGCCTGCTGCAGCAGCGGACCATCTTCGGCACCGGCGGCGGCGATGAACAGCTCGTTGAGGTTCATCAGCTGCTCGGCGCTCGCTACCGCGTCGAAGCTGAAGCTGGCGGCGCCCGATTCGTGAAGCCGCAGCTGCGCCAGCGTTTCGCTGGCCAGCTGGTCCCAGAGCTGCAGCAGACCGTCGACGGCGGTGCGCTCGATGATCGGCAACTCGGGGTCGCCTTCTGCCCAGGGCTCGCCGGGGTCGGTGCCGTCACCACCATCGCCGCCGCTCTTGTGGTGGCTGTGGCCGCGTGCGGCGCGCCGTCGGAAGCCCGGGAACCAGTCGATGGAACCGTCGTGTTTCGCGTGGAACACATCGACGGACCGGGTGGACGTGCCGTTTCCGGTGACGGGCTGCTGGCCATTCAGCATCATCTGCGTCTGCGCTCGGAGGAAGTCGGCCTGCGCCCGCTTCAGCTCGTCGGCGAGGCTGGGCAGTTCCTGGTACAGCTCCCAGTCGCCCGCCTTCCAGGTCTTGCCGCGGCCCCGTAGCCAGGTGGCGACCAGCCGGTTCAGCCCGGCCTTGCGGCGCTCGAAGCGCGTGCGCGCTTCCTGCAGCACCATCTCGCTCTGCTGGTCGGCCATGCGCTCGGCCGTGCTCCACTGCATGCCGAGCATCCATGCGGGCAGGCCGAACTTCGCGAGGATCTGCTCCATCATGTGGCGCGCCGGCATCTCGATCTGCAGCTCGAAACCCTGAGCGCCGATCACGTTGATGATGATGTCGTCGTCCGCGCCGATCGCCTGCACGAAGTCGGCGCTGTTGCCCTTGCGCTTGGCGTCCAGCACCGATGCAAGCTGAGATGCCAGCAGATCCCTGCGCTTGGCGAGCTGGTCGGCGTTGAGCGCGCGGTTCTTGGTCTTGTAGGTCAGCGACAGCGGCGGGTCGCCATAGCGGCCCCAAACCTGCGCTTGTGCGTTCTGGATCGTCAGCAGGATCTGTGCGACGAACTCGATGCTGCGCATGATCGCGGTGCCGTAGGGACCGTCTGCCTCGGGCTGGTAGGCGACGTAGATTGTCGAGCCGTCGGCGAGCTGAGCATAGTTCCCGTCGATGAGTGCGGTGGTGGCCAGCCCGACGGTGTTCCTCAATACGGTCTCGATCTGGTCGGAGCCATCCATGCGCCCCGCCGCCTTCGGCGTGGGCGGCCGGTACCAGGTTTCCAGGACGCCGCGGTCATTGCGGTGGAAGACGATGCCCTTCGAGTCGGCCACGCGCAGGCCGATCAGCTCGCGGCCCTTGGCGTCCATCACCAGTTCGCCGACCGCGAAGCCTTGCTCGTAGAGCTCGTTGCTCTGGCTGGCGTAGAACGCCTGCAGGCCGGCTTCCTCATCATTGACCGGGATACTGGCGAGCAGCTCGTTCTGGATCAGTTGCGTCAGCGCATCGTTGCCGCCGCGCACGCGGATGATGCCGTCGAGCGTGACCAGGCGATTGATGGCGCCATCGATGGGGCCGATGGCCTCGCGCAGCGCTTCGTAAAAGTACGGATTCACCAGCCGCGGCACATAACCCAGCATGTCCTGCCACGGCCCTAGCTGTTTGCCGGCCCGCACGATCACGCTGTTCGTCATGTCGTTGCCCTTGGCGCGGGCGACGATGCGGTCGAGAAACTTGAACGGCTGGAACTTCATGCGGCTCTCCGATGCGCGCCGACGCTGAAGACGTCCACGTAGCTGCCGCCCTCGTCGAACAGCTTGCGCAGCATCTGCATGCGCCGGGCGTCGATGTCGTGGTCATCCTTCTTTGCGTAGATGGGCCACTTCGAGCCCTGCCGCGCGGTGTGGTTGGTCATGTGATTGAGCACTTCGGTGTCGTACGCGAGCGCATAGCCGATCGCCTGCAGCCGAGCGGTGATGCATTGGGTGGCCCAGTGCTTCGCCGGCGCACGCACGATGCGCGCCTCGCCCTCGGCGTCGTCGTCCGTCGCATCGCGCAGCGCCTCGCCGTCCTCGCCGACGCAGTCGACGGCGTTCGAAAACTGGAAGCCGGTCATGCGCTCGTCGAACCGCGCGTCGGCGTAGGCCTCCAGCGTCTGCAGGTCCTTCACGACGACGGTGCCGGCGGCGCCCAGATCGACGCCCCAATGCGGCAGGCGCCCGAACATCTCGTCGATGCCGTAGATCAGTTCGCGCTGCATGTGGTACGGCAGGCCGCGCGCGCTGATGCGGAGCACGTCGACGAGCTTCGGGCCGTGCTGCTCGCTGAGGATGATTTCGGTGGGGTCGTTGCTCTCGCCCAGATCGGCGCCAGCCCAGAACACGCCGCGGCCGGCACCGTCCAGGTGCTCGCGCAGTAATGCGCGCATGGCGGTGCGGCGTGCCTCGTCCTCACCGCGCAGGAACGCCCCCAGTGGAATGGTGGTGTCGAGCAGCCATACATCGGCGCCCGCCTTCCGACCCTGTTCCACGTGAAGCTCCACGCGCTTCAGTTCGATCGCAAGCTCGTCGCGCGAGGTGTCCGCGGTGAGCTTCAGCACGCGGTAGTCGTCGAGCGTCTGCACGTTGGGCAGGATCACGTCCCAACTCCAGACCGGATTCTCGGCTTCACCCCAGTCGCCCAGGACATTGCGCTTGAAGCCTGGCGTCTGCCGCCCGCCGTAGAGGCGCGCGAATTCTGCCTCGCGCTCAGGCGACCAGAACGGCGCGGGCATGATGGTCTTCGGCCAGTGGAACAGCCTGAAGCCGGTTCTGCCCGGCGGCAGGCTTTCGGTGGCCTGCTGCGTCATGCGGAAAAACTCGGTGCTGCGGTCGCCATCCGGCACGCTGTACACGCGGCGCCGGCAGCCTGGCATCGCGGAGCGCCAGAACTCAGACCACTGCACGGCGCGCTTCAGCTTGGCCGCCTCGTCCATCAGAAGCATCGCGTTCACGTGCACGCCGCGGAAGGCCTCGCCATCATGTCCGGCGGGGCGGTAGTACACGCGCCCTATGCCCGCCTTCTCGCCGTCCAGAGGCGGCGTGAGGAAGCGGTGCATGGTGTGCGGCGTGCGCTTGGGCTTCAGCCACTGCTGAGAGAGCAGCGTTCCGCCGGCGCCGCCGCCTTCCTGCACGCCCATCTGCTCCTCGACCGCGAGGATGATTTCGTCGAGGTGCGTCTGCTGCGGGGCACCGATCAGCATCCACGGCCGGCGCACCGTGAGCCCCATCGCCGTGCATTCTCCCCACAGGATCAGGCACATGATCTCGCGGGTCTTGCCGACTTCGGCGCCATCCTGATGGACCACGTCCTGCGACCAGGCACGGACGCTGTCGCGCTGGTAGTCGAAGAAGCGCCACGGCTCGCCGGTACGTGGTTCCACGAGGAACGTCTCGCACCAGCGCACCGGATCCTCGCAGATGTACAGGACATGCGCCTCGTCGAAGCCGATGGCGTAATCGCCGCGATCGAGCCCCTGCCACGCCCAGCCGCGCGCCGCGAGCCAGGCGTCGAACTCATGCGGGTCGTAGACGCCGCGCGCCTGCATCTCGCGCAGCACGGCATGCTCGGCACTCGGGCGGCGGCGCTTAGCCACGATGGCATTCCCGCGCTCGTGTCAGCAGCGAGCGCGTCTCGGATGCGGCCACCACGCGCCGCATCTCGCCGGCCTTGCGGGGGTCCACGATCGCAACGAGGTTGATGTAGCTGTCGCGTACGGCGCACGCCTTGCGATGCAGGTCCGCGGTGATCTTGCGAAGCTCGTGCAGGTTGGCGATGGTGGTTCCGAGGTCGGCGGTGCACTGGTCGAGCTTGCGGTGCAGCACGGCATTCTCGTGCGAAGCGCGCATGCGCGCGTCATGCTCGAATGCGATCAGGATCATCGCGCCGACCAGCAGGGTGAGCAGCGTCACGATCAGCGCGATCATGCGTCGCCCCCTTCGTCGTGCGGCAGGGCCGGCCGCGGTGCGGGCACGTTGCCGCGTGCGCGGCTCGCGATGGCCCCCAGGATCCCGGCCAGGCCGCTGGCCGTCTCCTCTTCCGCCTCCATGCCGCGCCGCGCACGCGGCGTGGCGGTCATCTCCGGGAAGCTGATGCCGAGCGCCTCGACGAAGCGGATCAGGTGCGCGAGCACCGGGTTGGCCTTCGCCTCGGCGATGTAGGGTTTGCCCGTCGTCGGGTTCAACGGCACGGTACCGTCCTTGGTCACCACCGGGATCTCGATCACGATGCCCTGCTCCGCGATCGATTCGCGGATGGCGCGCAGCAACTGGAGGTTGCTCGCGAGCTCGGTGGCGAACAGACCGTTCATGCCGTCCATGTCGTTGTTCTGCAGCACGTCCATCACCGCACCCAGGGCCTGCACGTAGACGGTCTTGTCGAGGCACGGACCGCCTGCGCGCGTAAGCCCGTCCAGCACCAGCGAGCACGGGGCCTCGGTGCGCTCGGGGTTCTCCGGGTGGAACGGGCACGTCGTGAGGCACGGCTTTCCGAAGAGCTTCGAGACGTGCAACGCGCCGGTGCCGAACTGGTGTCGATGCACCGCGCTGTAGCGGCCATGCTTCCATGCGTTGCGACTGCTGGCGGCCTTGCCCTCCTCCGTTCGCGGCCCCGTCGATGCGTCGCGGCTTGCCTCGGTAGCGGCAGGCTGCGCCGCGCGCCGCTGCTGCACCGCCTTCTCGCTCATCGTGTAGCGCCGCTTCTCGCTCATGCGCGCTTACTCGCACGCCCGGCGGGCCAGCGTCGTCCTGCCCGCTGGCCCCTTGACTCCGCGTGCAGGACCAGCTGCACGGCCGAGCGCGTCATGCCCAGTTCCTTGGCGATGCGCTTCGCGCCGAAACCCTGCCCCTTCAGCCGACGGATTTCCGCATCGCGCACGGGGCGCCAGAGCGCGCCAAAGAAATCCGCGCGAGTTGGGACGTGCACCTTCTCGCCGCCGATCTCGTCCAGCACGACGAGCAGCGCCTCGAGGCCAATACGCTCGGCGATCAGCAGCCAGAGCTGGCGGGTCTCGGTCAGCAGGCACGTCGGAGCCTCGCTGACCAGGCCACGCTCGAAGGTGGTCGGGCGATCACCGCGTTGGCTGAAGCGGATTTCCATGCGTCATGGACTCCAGGTGTTTTGCCCATAGGGGCAGGTCTTCGGGGAACGTGCCCATCACCTGGTGCTGGCGGTAAGGCTTGAGCCGCAGCTGGTTCAGTCGCTGGCTGACGGAGAGGTATCGCCGCGTCGTCTCGATGCTCTCGTGCCCCATCAGCACGCGGATGCGTTCGATGTCGACGCCGTCGTCGTAGAGCTGCGTGGCGAACGTGACGCGGAAACGATGCACGCCCCAGTCCTTCAGCCCGGCGCGGCGCGCGGCGCGCGCGACGATTCCCTCGATGCCGCTCGCAGCCATCGGCTTGCCGCACCAGTTGCGCGCGAGGCCGACGAACACGCGATCGGTAACGAGCCCCGGGATCTCCGCGCGCTCGAGCAGCCAACGCTGCATCTGCTTCACCACCGGACCCTCGAACGGCACCATCCGCTCCTTCGCGCCCTTGCCAAATACGCGCACCAAGCCGGCGCGCTCGGCGATGTCGAGCTGGTCGATGCGCAGGTTCGCCATCTCCTCGCGCCGTAGGCCGGTGCAGAGCAGGAACAGCAGCACCGTCTCGTCCCGTAGTCGCTGCAGCGTTTCGCCATGCTTGCGCAGGCCGTCGAACATCGCGCGGAGCTGCGCCGTGGTGTACTTGCGCGGCATGCGCTTGGCGGTCCGCGGGCCGCGGTAGCCCGCTGTCACGTCGACACCCAGCCCGCGCGTGGAGCGCCAGCCGTAGAAGCTGCGAAGCGCGGCAAGCGCGCGCAGACGCGATGGCGCGGTCATGCGGCGCGTCAGGAACAGCGACTTCTGCCACTCGTCGAGGTCAGCGGTCGCGAGTGCGTCGAAGGCCGCACCGCGATCGTGCACCCACATCGCAAAGTGGCCGATCGACTCCGCGTACGCCGCGCAGGTGGTCTCGGCACGGAATCCACGCACCACCCGCATCCAGATCACCCAGCGCCACACCTCCCCGAGCCACGTCGCCGGCGTCCAGGCGCGCAGTTCGTTGGCGCGCATCGCCGCAGCCAGCGGGCCGCCCTCGGCAAGCACAAGGTCGCGCTGCCGCAGATCGTCGGCCGCAAGCCCGGCGCCGAGGGGGATGGGCCGTTCAGTCATGCGCGACCCTCCCCCGAACCCCCTCCATTTTTTCGAGGGGCAACCAGGTTGGCCGGACCCCCTTCCTGCCTGCTGCTTTTGACGGGGGGGGGGGTGCCCCACCGTTCGCCACCGACCGGGACCGCACACCGCAGCGCCTTCCGGAACAGCAACTTGCGCGTGGCCGATTCCGGCAATTCGGCGTTCAAGCTCCCGGTGCCATGACCCCCACCCCAAACGCGAACGCCCAGCGGGTTTGGCGAGCAGTGGCGCGGTCCGCAGCCGTGCTCCCGTGCCGCAGCGGAGAGAGGGAGAAGAACGTTTATGCGACCCATCAGAGGGAAACCCCCAAGCGAGAGGCGCAATCGGCGATGGCGGCGGCGACCGGTGCTGGTGGCGCCACTCCGCGTGGAGTGGTCGTGCGGATCTCCGCGGGTAGTGCCAGCGTTGGTGGCACGTCGAGCATCTCGCCGCGGTGGTATCTCTCCACCATCTGGCCGTAGGTGTTGCCGAACAGCGCGGCCAGATCGCGTTCGGGTAGATTCCGGAGCTTCCAGCTGCCGATCGCGCGCGCCGCGGCTCCCACTGCCGGATGCGACCAGGCTCCGTCATGCGCACCACGCGCCCAAGTCGCTGCCTCGGTCAGTGCCTCGAGCGACGACGGCACTGCCGGCCTGCACAGCTTCACGAATTCACCGGCAGTCGGCGGCCACTCGAGTTGCGAGGCACGCGCCATCCCGGCGCGCACTTCGACGGCCGTCAGACCAGCCGCGCGCAACGCCGCAAACCAAGCCGGCCGCGCCTTGTCGTCGTTGAACGCCGAGGTCCATCGATGCGTGAACAGTCGCTGGAAGACGGAAAACATCTCCGCCACCGCGACACGCAATTCAGCCTCCGGCTGCGAACTGCCGGCTGAGCTCATCGCCTGCATGATTCTTCCTCGCCTGTTGGGGTTGCTGCTCAGGGATCCCGTCCACGACGTCCCGCACGAAGCAATCGATGAACGGGATGTTGATCGGGCGCGCGTCGCCAGCGCGACTGCGGGCTCTTTGCGCCCTGGCGATGGCATCGTCGAGCTGATCGCGCGATACCGATAGCTCGAGCCAATGCGCGATCCGCCGTGCGTGGCTGGTGCGCGCGATGATCCCCACCGGCAGGCCCGCTTCCCCCAGCGCCTGCCATATCTCCGCCGGGCTCATGCGCGTGTGCGCATGCGCGTGTGCGTGCTCGCGCGCAGCAGCGGCGCCGGGATTGGGGGTGGAAGGAAGA
>NZ_JBDKSX010000043.1:0-14357 GCF_039680435.1 Mizugakiibacter sp.
CATGCCTCGTCGCGCCCGCCTCGAGTTCCCGGGTATCCCCCTGCACATCACCCAGCGCGGCGTGAACCGCTGCGCGGTGTTCGTCGACGACGACGATCGTCGCCACTACCTGGCGTTGCTCGAAGACGCGGCGCGCAGGCATGCGCTGGCGGTCCATGCCTACGTGCTGATGGGCAACCACGTGCACCTGCTGGTCAGCTCGGGAGAGGCCGGGGCGCTCTCCCGCGCCATGCGCGATCTGGGCCAGTGCTACGTGCAGGGCTTCAACCGCCGCCACCGGCGCACCGGCACGCTGTGGGAAGGGCGGTTCAAGTCCTGCCTGGTCGATTCCGAGCGCTACGTGCTGTCGGTGTACCGGTACATCGAACTCAACCCGGTGCGCGCCGCGATGGTGGCCGCGCCGGAGGACTATCGCTGGTCGAGCGTGCACGCCCATCTCGGAGCAAGCGACGATCCGCTGCTGACGCCCCATACGGCGTTTCTTGCCCTCGGCGCCGATCGCCGGGCGCGCGTCGCCGCTTACCGGACCTGGCTGGCCAGCGGGGTCGACGACGCCGAGCTGGAGGCGATTCGCGCGCATATCGTCCAGGAGCGCGCCTTGGGCAGCGAGCGGTTCCAGCGCATGCTGGAACGCACCTTGAATCGTCCGCTGCAGGTACGGCCGCGCGGCCGGCCACGCCGGGACGGGGCGTCGCAGGCCATCGCGGATTAGCGGCCTCCACCCTGCTGCTGCCCCGCGGCTGTTTGCCCTTCCCTCTCCACCCGGTCTGCTCGGTTCCCGCCTGCCGAGCCGACGCCATGGAACCGCACGCCGACCGCTACCGCATCCGCCTGGCCCGCCCGGACGAAGTGCTGCGCCTGCGGGAAATCGAAGACATCGCGGGCACGCGGTTCTACCGCCTCGGCTTGATCGACGAGGCGCTCGATCCTTCTTTTCCGCTGGATGAACTGGCGCGCCTGATCGGCCTCGGCCAAGCCTGGGTGGCGTGCATGGGCGACGACGTCGCCGTCGGCATGGCGATCGCCTCCGTGCGCGAAGGCGCCGCCTACCTCGAGGAGATGGACGTGCTGCGGGCGCACGGGCGGCGCGGTCTCGGCGGCCGCCTGCTCGAGCACGTGTGCGCGTGGGCGCGGATGCGAGGCCAGCCGGCCGTCACGCTCTCCACCTTCCGCGACGTGCCGTGGAACGGGCCGTTCTATCGCCAGCGCGGCTTCCGCGAACTGCATCCTGCGGAGTGGACGCCGGGCATGCGCGCGATCCGCGCGAAGGAGGCGCGGCACGGGCTGCACGTCGAGGTGCGGGTGTTCATGCGTCGCGAACTGTCTCGAACGGGGGAACGCAGGCAATTGACCGCCTTGATGCACACGCGAGCGCGGATGAAGCGAGCGGCGTGCGTGGACGCCACAAGTCTGCATGCCGGCACGCGGCGGCGGCACGGCGCGAGGGGCCGTGACGCGCGCGCTCCTGCCCTGGCGAGGTCGCCGATTCAGCCGCCGTCTCCTTGCCGCAGGTACAGCCAGATGCCGACGCATGCCGGCGGCATCGGCGGCGCCACCTGGTCCGTCGTCAGCGGCGTGCTGCCCGCGGGGCTGGTGCTGAGCGGCGACGGCGTGCTCAGCGGCACGCCGCTGCCGGTCGCGACGACCACCGTCTTCTACTTCAGCGCGCTGGTAAGCGACCAGGCGGGCGACACCGCGGCCAGGAACTACGCGCTGGCGGAGCAAGCGCCGTAACGCCGAGGCGCGAGGTCAAGACAGGGGCCACCCGTTCGCCGCCGGCGAAGGGTGGGCCCTTCTTTCCCGGTGCGCGATACCGAATCCGGATCATCCCGCCTTCGTCCTGAAGGCGTCGGCCAGCGTGCGCAGTGCGGCGCGCGAGCGGCGGTCGCGCAGCGCGGAGTACAGCACCACCTCCTGCGTGGGAAGCGCAGGAAGCGCGAGGCGCGCGCCGAGATCCTCCGTCCCCGCGGGCGCGGCGCGGCGGGCCAGCACGGCGATGGCCAATCCCGCGGCGGCGGCCGCACCCACCATCGCCGCGCCCTTGCCGACGAAGACCTCGGTCCAGGCAATGCCGGCACGATCGAGCGCGGCCACGGCAGCAGCGCGAATGCTGCAGGATTCGCCCTGGGTGGACAGGGGAAGCGGCTGACCTTGGCGCGGACGCCAGCCGGACGCGCCGATCCAGGCGAAGCTCTCGTCGAACAGCTTTTCGCCCCTGCGGCGCTGCTCGCTCGCCTGCAGGACCAGCGCTGCATCCATCTCGCCGGCCTCGTAGGACTGCATCACTTCGCGCGAGCCGCCCGCGTGCAGCTCGATGCGCAGCTTCGGATCGGACTCGCCCAGCCGGCGCAGCATGCCGGGCAGCTCGGCGCCCACCAGCTGATGGCCGATGCCGACCACCAGGCGCCGCTCCTCCGCTTCGAACGAGGCGACCGCGCGCTCGTGGGCACCGACCAGTTCGCGCGCCGCCTCCAGGAACACCGCGCCCTCGGCGGACAGGCGCACCTGCCGCGGCGTGCGCTCCAGCAGGCGGCGGCCCAGCTGGCCTTCCAGCTTGCGCACCTTCAGGCTGACGGCGGACTGCGTGCTGTCGAGCACCTGCGCGGCGCGGGTGAAGCTTTGCAGCTCGGCGGTCAGCACGAAGGCTTTGACGGCATCGAGGTCGAGGGTCTTCATGGGGCCTCGCGTTGGAACCATGGCAATCGGCAATGACTGAAATATCGGCGACCGGGTTCATCCCTGATGGAAGGGCGGACTAGGCTGCGCCCACCCTCCCCGTGGATGTGAGCACGCTCATGCAGATCCTTCGAACCGTCCTTGCCCTCTGCATCGCATCGACCCTGGGCGCCGCGCAGGCGGCGCAGCCTTCGCGACCGACGTCGCTGGAGGGCGCCTGGACCCTGGAGCGCGTCGACAACGTCTATCCGGACGGCCATCGCGTGGAACTCTACGGCCCCCATCCCCAGGGCCTGTGGCTGATCGACGCCCAGGGGCACTACATGATGCAGATCGTGCGGGCACAACGCACGGCCTTCGCCTCCGGCGACAAGTCGCGGGGCACGCCGGAGGAATATCGCGCCGCCTCGCTGGACTTCAATGCGCACTACGGCACGGTGAGCGTCGCGGGCGGCATGCTGCGCACCCACATCGAGCATGCCTCGTTCCCGAACTGGGACGGCCGCAGCGGCAGCAGGCACTACACGCTCAAGGGCGACGAGCTGACCTACATCGTGGCCAAGCCCACCAGCGGCGCCGCCGAGGGTGTGCACGGCGAGGTGACGTGGCGGCGCATGCGCTGAGGTGCCCGACGCTTCGAGCGACTCCGCGCCTTCATTGCCGACGCAGATCCGTTCAACCGAAAGGCCGTCCGGCCGAGTCTTCCTGGCGCCGCGTGCGCGGCGCGATTGCCGCTGACTCACCGGGCCGCAAAGACAACGGGGCGCCTGATCGCTCAGGCGCCCCGCGTTTGCTCCGCTTGGTCCAAAAGCGCGGGTCAGAGTGCACTTTTCTGTCGCATGCGGGTGGCATTGGACGACAGACCGGGAAAGTGCACTCTGCCCCCCTGCCTCGCCTGCCTCCGCAGCGCATTGCACGCATGCCCCACGCTCCGACAAGTGAGCCTGACGGTGTACAGAAATGGCCACCGGTGGCGGCCGGACTGGAACGGCAGGATCGCTACGCCGCCGCCACCTGCAACCCCGCTCACCGGCCGGCCCCGGCTGCCAGCAAGGCATCAAGATCCTCGCGCCGGAGCAGACGCCCGGCAAGCACGACGGCGCGGATGCGGCGCAGGTTGCGGACGTCCTGCAGCGGATCGCCGTCGAGCAACACGAGATCGGCGCGCTTGCCGACTGCGATCGAGCCGTTCGTCTGCGACAGGTGCAGCAGTTCCGCCGGGCCGATCGTGACGGCCCGTAGCGCCTGCGCGGGGCCGAGGCCGCACTGCACGAGCAGCTCCAGTTCGTCGTGCAGCGCGTACCCGGGATAGACCATGGGCATCGGCGTATCGGTTCCCGCCAGCACATCGACACCGGCAGCGTGCAGTGCCCGCACGATCGCGCAACTCACCTGCTCGCGGCGCGCGGCAAGCGCGGCGTCGGCCGTCGCTTCCGACGCCAGGATCCTGCGCCAGCGCGCCTGTTCGTCTTCGCGCAGCAGCGGCCAGCGCGGATCCGCGGCGAAATCGGCGCGGCGGTGGGCCTCGAAATGGCTCAACACCAGGGTCGGCACCTGCGTTTGGTGCGCCGCCGCGACCGCCCTGGCCACCGCGGCGCAGCGGTTTGGGCTGAAATGCCCGAGCACATCACGCTCCTGCGCCTCACCCATCGCCTCGGCGGCGTCGCCGTCCAGACCTCGGCGCGATGCGAGCACGCGGCGCTCGACCGAGGAACAGGCCTCGTACGCCTGCAGCAGATGCTCGGCGGTGCGTTGGCCGGCATCCGCCGCCTCCAGCAGCGGAACCTGCGCAGGCACGTGGCCGTCGACAGGCACGCGGGCCCGCCGTGCAGCAGCGATGATTGCATGCCACTGCGCCGACGGAACGTCGGAAAACACTTTGATGAAATCGGCACCGGATCGCACGGCCACGCGTACCTGCCGGCGCGCATCTTCCACGGTGTCGCCGCGCACGGCGACGCCCGCCGCCAGCACGTAGGGCGCGACCAGCGTGCCGCGATCCACCGACTGCCGCCAGCGCGCCACCTGCTGCACCTGCCCGGGAAGCGTCATCATTTCGCGCACGCCGGTCACGCCGTTGGCGACGAAGAGCGGGAACGTCCACGTGTTCGGGGCCCGGTGCGTGGCGTTGTTGAACAGGTGCACGTGCATATCGACCAGCCCGGGAACGAGATACTTCCCGCGCCCATCGATGCGCTCGGCGCCCGGCGGTGCCGCGACGTCGCTCCCGATGCGGGCGATGCGGCCATGCTCGACCAGTACCGTCTGCTCGCTGACGGCACGAGCGCGCTCGACGTCGATCACGGTGACGCGTTCGATCGCCAGCGGCGGCAGCGAGGGCGATGCAGCGGGCCGGGCGACACACGACAGGACGGCCAGCAGCGCCGCCGCCAGACCGCAAACGATGGCCTTCACGCGAACCTCCCCGAGCACGGACGTCGCCCGTGGCGACGGATCGATGGGCGCCCCCATGCGCACCCCGCCTGCGGCCCCGGCCCGGCACACGCCTGCCGCGGCCTGCCAGGACAGCCTACGGGGTCGAGCCGCCGAGAGCGAGCTTACCCGCCCGGCCTGACGTCACGGCCGTAGCGGAAGGTTTGCGCGGCAGCCAAGAAACAGGTGTCCGAGAAATCAGGGGCGGTCCAGCGGTGGTGACACTGAAGGCGACGGACACGCAGGGGCGCTCGGCGAGCGTCCGATGCAACTGCGCGCGCCCGGCAGGCCGAGCCCGTGCGGGCTGCCGCAGGCCATCGCGGAGCGATGGCCTGCGTACCCGTCCGATCACGCCGCCGCCGACAGCCCCGCCCGCGCGGCTTCCGCCTGCTCCAGCGTCACCGCCACCGCGTGCAGTACGGCGGCGATGCGCACCGCGCTCTGCACGGCCTGCGCAGAAACCTCGTGCTTGCGCAGGGTCTTCTCGTGCGAGTCCATGCACGCGCCGCAGCCGTTGATCGCGGAGACGGCCAGCGAGGCCAGCTCGAAGTCCACTTTGGCGCAGCCCGGGTTGGCCATCACGTTCATGCGCAGGCCGGCGCGCAGGGTGGCGTACTCGATGTCGCTCACCAGGTGGGTGAAGCGGTAGTAGACGTTGTTCATCGCCAGGATCGCCGCGGCGGCGCGCGCGCCGTCCTGTTCCTCGGCGGAAAGGTGCGCGGCGGCCTCGACGGCGATCGCGCGGGTCAGCGGCGCGTGGCGCGAGGCGATGGCCGAGGCCAGCGCGACGATGGCGATCTGCTTCGCGCTCAGGCCGGGCGCGCCGGCCTCGCTCAGCACGGAATCCAGGTTGAGGCGCAGGTCCTTGGCGTAGTCGGGCAACTGCGCCTTGAGTTCGGCAAGGCTCATGGTTCACCTCGGGGGATGGAAGAGAGGGCGGCGGGACACGCGGTCCCGCCGCCGAAGCCCGCGCCGCGCGGGGGGAGGGGTATGCGGCGCGGGGCAAAGCGGGGGCTGCCGCAGGACGGCGCTCGCGCGGCGAGCGTCGCGGCGGCCCGCACAGGAGACCGCCGCGACGGCGCCGGGCTTACGCGACCTTCAGCGTCGCCTCGCCCTGCTGCCAGTTGCACGGGCACAGCTCGTCGGTCTGCAGCGCATCCAGCACGCGCAGCACTTCCTGCGGGTTGCGGCCGACCGAACCGTCGGTGACGTAGGCGAAGCGGATCACGCCTTGCGGATCGACCAGGAAGGTGGCGCGCTTGGCCACGCCCTCGGCGTCGAGGATGCCGAGTTCGCGCGACAGGTCCTTGTTGCTGTCGGCCAGCATCGGGAACGGCAGGTCGCGCAGGTCCTTGTGGTCCTTGCGCCAGGCCAGGTGCACGAACTCGGAGTCGGTGCTGCCGGCCAGCACCTGGCAGTCGCGGTCGGCGAACTGCGCGTTGAGGTCGCCGAAGCCCTTGATCTCGGTCGGGCAGACGAAGGTGAAGTCCTTCGGATAGAAGAACGCCAGCAGCCACTTGCCCTTGTAGCTGTCGTTGGAGATCTCGGCGAAGGCCTTGTCCAGGCTGTCGATGGAGACGGTGGCCTTGAGCTTGAATTGCGGGAACTTGTCGCCGACGGTCAGCATGTCGTTGCTCCTTGGTGAGGGTGGGGAAGCGGCGCCGGAGGGCGCGTCCGCAGACAAAGATAGGGGGCGTGCGCCCATCATTCAAATCGATTATCATCATCGCATCTATAGTCACTGACTATGGAAGCCATGAACCTGCGTGATCTGCGTTACCTCGTCGCCCTCGCCGAGCACCGCCACTTCGGCCGCGCCGCCGAAGCCTGTTTCGTCAGCCAGCCGACGCTGTCGACGCAGGTGAAGAAGCTCGAGGAGGAACTCGGCGTCGCGCTGGTCGAGCGCACGCCGCGCAAGGTGCTGCTGACCGAGGTCGGCCGCGAGATCGCCGAGCGCGCGCGCGAGGTGCTGAACGAGGTCGAGCAGATCCGCGCCATCGCGCGGCGCACGCGCGATCCGGAGTCCGGCACGGTGCGCCTCGGCATCTTCCCCACCCTCGGCCCTTACCTGCTGCCGCACGTGGTGCCGGAGGTGCGCGCGCGCTTTCCCAAGCTGGAGCTGCTGCTGGTCGAGGAGAAGACCGAGACGGTGCTGCGCCTGCTGCGCGAGGGCAAGCTCGACGCCGGCGTGCTGGCGCTGCCGATCCACGAGGACAGCCTGCACGCCGAGTTCCTGTTCGAGGAGCCGTTCCTGCTGGCGGTGCCGGAGTCGCACCCGCTGGCGCACCGGCACGGCCTGAAGCTGGGCGACCTGACCGACCAGAGCCTGCTGCTGCTGGAGGACGGCCACTGCCTGCGCGACCAGGCGCTGGAGGTCTGCCACCTCGCCGGCGCCAGCGAGAAGGCCGGCTTCCGCGCCACCAGCCTGGAAACGCTGCGGCAGATGGTGGCGGCCAACGTCGGCATCACCCTGCTGCCGACGCTGGCGGTGAAGCCGCCGATCGCGCCGACCGACAACGTGCGCCTGGTCGAATTCCGCAGCCACCCGCCCAGCCGGCGCATCGCCATGGTCTGGCGCAAGAGTTCGGCGATGGCCGGCTTCCTCAAGCGCCTCGCCGACATCTTCAAGGCGCTGCCGCAGGAGCTGCTGCAGACGCACCCTGCCGCCGCTGCGGGCGGTCCGTCGTCGGCTTGAGAAAAGCCGCCCTCTGGGCTACGGTAAGCGCATCCGTCGCCACCGGGCGCACCCTGCCCCCGGTGGCGTTTTGCTTTATGTACCCGGTCAGGATGCCAACGCCATGTCCGCCCACGCGCCCGCCATCGTGCTGTCCAGCCACGACGCCGACCGGCTCGAGCAGATGCTCGACACGCCGCCCTACCGCGACGCACCCGGCGCCGCCCAGCTGCGCGCCGAGCTCGAGCGCGCGCAGGTGGTCGAATCGGCATCGCTGCCGTCCGACGTGGTCAGCATGAACACCACCGCCGAGTGCGTGGACGACGCCAGCGGCCAGCAGCATCGCCTGACCCTGGTCTACCCCCGCGACGCCGACGCCGCGCAGGGCCGCGTGTCGGTGCTGGCGCCGGTGGGCAGCGCGCTGCTGGGCATGCGCGTGGGCCAGAGCATCGACTGGCCGACCCCGGGCGGGCGCACGCTCAAGCTGCGCGTCACCGCGATCCACCACCAGCCGGAAGCCTCCGGCCAGGCGCCGCGTCGATAGCGCACGGCTATCGCCTTCATCGCAACAATCAATTTCTTTCGGCCGTCGCCGCGCGCTACCCTCGGGTCATCCCGGACCGGAGGGGCCGGGCCGTGTTTCCCTCCAGCCGCCGCCAGAGGTGACGCCATGAGCAAGCTGAAAGGCTCCAAGACCGAGGAAAACCTGAAGTACGCGTTCGCGGGCGAATCGCAGGCGAACCGCCGCTACCTGTACTTCGCGCAGAAGGCCGACGTGCAGGGCTACAACGACGTCGCCGCGGTGTTCCGCTCCACCGCCGAGGGCGAGACCGGCCACGCGCACGGCCACCTCGAATACCTCGAGGAATGCGGCGACCCGGCCACCGGCCTGCCGTTCGGCGACACCAGCAAGAACCTCAAGAGCGCGATCGCCGGCGAGACCCACGAGTACACCGACATGTACCCGGGCATGGCCAAGGCCGCGCGCGGCGAGGGCTTCGACGAGATTGCCGACTGGTTCGAGACGCTGGCCAAGGCCGAGCGCTCGCACGCCAATCGCTTCCAGAAGGCGCTGGACGAGCTGAAGTAAGCGCGCCCGCCTCCTGCCGCGGCGCGGCGGGAGGCGGACACACGCCGGCCGCGGGCGCGGCTTCGGCCGCGACGTGCGGAATCGGCTACAGCCGCGGCCAGACCGCAGCCGCGCCCGCACGGGAGGACACCGCATGGCCGAGGAACGCAGCGCCGCGCGCGAAGGCAGCGTCGACGCGCCCACGCGACATCCGCTGGACTGGACGAATCCCGAGTTCTACGACCGGGGGGCGCTCGACAAGGAACTCGAGCGCGTGTTCGACATCTGCCACGGCTGCCGCCGCTGCGTCAGCCTGTGCAACGCCTTCCCCACCCTGTTCGACCTGATCGACGGCTCGTCGACGATGGAAGTGGACGGCGTGGCCAAGTCCGATTACGCCAAGGTCGTCGACCAGTGCTACCTGTGCGACCTGTGCTATCAGACCAAGTGCCCGTACGTGCCGCCGCACCCGTGGAACGTCGACTTCCCGCACCTGATGCTGCGCGCCAAGGCGGTGAAGCACCGCGACGGCGGCACCGGGCTCGCCGCCAAGCTGCTGTCCAGCACCACCGCGGTCGGCAAGCTGGCCTCGATTCCGGTGGTGACCGAAACGGTCAACGCGCTCAACCGCAACGGCCCCGCGCGCAAGCTGCTGGAGAAGACGCTGGGCGTGGACGCGCAGGCGCGCGTGCCCACCTATCACGGCAGGACCGGCCGCAAGCGCCTGCGCGACCTCGACGGCAGCGGCGACGCCCTGCCCGCCGGGCGCACGCGCGGGCGGCTCGCGCTGTTCGCCACCTGCTACTGCAACTACGCGCACCCGGACGTGCTGCAGGACCTGGTCGCGGTGCTGAAGCACAACGACATCCCGCTGATCCTGGTCGAGCGCGAGAGCTGCTGCGGCATGCCCAAGCTGGAACTGGGCGACCTCGCCAGCGTGGCGAAGTACAAGGCCGAGAACATCCCGGTGCTGGCCAAGGCCGTGCGCGAAGGCTGGGATCTCACCGCGGCGATTCCCTCCTGCGTGCTGATGTTCAAGCAGGAGCTGCCGCTGATGTTCCCCGACGACGAGGACGTGCGGCTGGTCAAGCGGCACTTCTTCGACCCGTTCGAGTACCTGATGCAACGCCACCAGGAAGGCCTGCTGAAGACCGACTTCAAGCAGCCGCTCGGCAAGATCGCCTACCAGGTGCCCTGCCACCAGCGCGTGCAGAACATCGGCCCGAAGACGCGCGACATTCTCGGACTGGTGCCCGGCACCGACGTGCAGGTGATCGAACGCTGCTCCGGCCACGACGGCACCTACGGCGTGAAGAAGGCCACCTACGCGATCGCGCGCAAGATCGCCAAGCCGGTGGAGAGCCGCGTGCGCCAGATCGAGCCCGACCACTTCACCAGCGACTGCCCGATGGCCGGCGGCCACATCGCGCACGGCCTCGACGACAGGCCGGCCGCGGAGCACCCGCTGACGCTGTTGCGCAAGGCGTACGGGATATGACGGGACCCGGGACTCGGAAATCGGACAATGGCCGCGTACGCCGCCGCTGCCCTACCCCACACGTTCTTTCCGTTCGACATCCTGCGTGCGATGACACCGCCATGCACAAGCTGACTCACGAAGACCTGTACACGCTGGAAGCCTACGCGCGCGAGCGCGCGCAGTTCCGCGCGAAGGTGCTGGCGCACAAGAAGGCGCGCACCGTGCATCTCGGCGAACACCTGACGCTGATCTTCGAGGACCGCCTGACCGTGCAGTACCAGGTGCAGGAGATGCTGCGCATCGAGCGCATCTTCGAGCCGGAGGGCATCCGCGGCGAGCTCGACGCCTACAACCCGCTGATTCCCGACGGCTGCAACCTCAAGGCGACCATGCTGGTCGAATACGAGGACGCCGCGGAACGCCAGCGCGAGCTGGCGCGTCTGCGCGGCATCGAGCATCGCGTCGGCCTGAGCGTGGACGGCCACGCGCCGGTCGCGGCGATCGCCGACGAGGACCTCGAGCGCAGCAACGAGGAGAAGACCTCGGCCGTGCACTTCCTGCGCTTCGAGCTGGCCGCGCCGATGATCGACGCGCTGCGCGCCGGCGCCGGACTCGCGCTCGCGGTCGACCACGCCGGCTACCGCGCGCACACCGCGCTGCCGGAAGCGACGCGCCGCGCGCTGCTGGCCGACCTCGCTTGAACGCGTTTCCGCGCTGGACGTGGGCGCTCGCCGCGCTGGCGCTGGTCGGCGCCTGGTGGTCGTGGAGCGGCCGCGCGAACGTGCCGCCGCCCGGCGTGCTGGCGCCGGACGCGCCGCTGCAGGCGGAACTCGACGAACCCGCGCCGCCACTGCACAAGGCCGACGCCGCGCTGACGCCGCTGGCGCGCTTCGAGGTCACCGCGCGCGTGCTGCATCGCGAGGACTACCGCCACGACGACGGCGCCGACCTCGCGCCGGTCGATCTCGCGCTCGGCTGGGGGCGCATGTCCGACAGCGCGGTGCTGAAGAGCATCGAGATCACCCAGGGCCAGCGCTTCTACGCATGGCACGTCGACGCGTTCCCGATCCCGCGCCGCGAGATCGAGACGCACAGCGCCAACATGCACCTGATCCCCGCCGACCGCGGCGTCGAGCGCGCGCTGGAGCGCGCGCGCGCCGGCGACGTGGTGCACTTCGCCGGCTACCTGGTCGAAGCCGACCGCCCCAACGGCTGGCGCTGGCGCAGCTCGCTGACCCGCGACGACACCGGCAACGGCGCCTGCGAGCTGGTGTGGGTGGAAGACTTCCGGGTGGAACCGCGGCCGTTGCCTGCCGCGCCGTCCGCCTCCATGTAAGCCTCCGGCCCGGACCACGGTCCCGTTGACCGCCCGCCGCAACGCGCGCGAACCGCACGAGGATTCCCCATGGCCGCAACCTGCGATATCCGCGGCGCCAGCCTGCGCATCGCGCCCGACCGTTTTCCCGACCCCGAACGCGATCTCGACGCGGGCGACGCGACCGAACGCAGCGCCGTGCTGGCCGGCGGCTGCTTCTGGTGCGTCGAGGCGGTGTTCCGCGAGCTGGACGGCGTGCTGGAGGCGACCTCCGGCTACGCCGGCGGGCGCGCCGCCGATGCCGACTACCGCACGGTGTGCAGCGGCACCAGCGGCCACGCCGAGGCGGTGCGCGTGCGCTACGACCCGCGGCGCCTCAGCTACGGCCAGTTGCTGAAGGTGTTCTTCGCCGTCGCGCACGATCCGACCCAGCGCGATCGCCAGGGCAACGACATCGGCACGCAGTACCGCTCGGCGATCTTCCACGCCGACGCCGACGAGCGCGAGGTCGCGCAGGCCTACATCCGCCAGCTCGACGCCGCCGGCGCGTTCGCCGCGCCGATCGTCACCGCACTGGAGCCGCTGGAGGCGTTCCATCCCGCCGAGACGTACCACCAGAACTACGCGGCGCTGCATCCGCAGCAGCCGTACATCGCCTTGGTGTCGACGCCCAAGGTGGAGAAGCTGCGCACATATTTCGGCGATCGCCTGAAGGCGTCTGCCGACAGCGAGTAAAGGAGGTCGCCATGAACCAGGATCCGCAGCGCTCCGCTTCCGGCCACGACCTCGGCCCGTTGTCGGACGCCGAGCGCGCGCGCCTCGCCGCGCGGCTGACGCCGGAGGAGCGCCGCGTGCTGCTCGACCACGGCACCGAGCGCCCGTTCTGCGGCACCCTGCTGCACCAGAAATCGCCGGGCCATTACGCCTGCCGGCTGTGCGGCCTGCCGCTGTTCACCGCGGGCACCAAGTTCGAGTCCGGCACCGGCTGGCCGAGTTTCCACGCGCCGTTCGACCCCGCGCACATCCGCGAAGTCGTCGACCGCAGCCACGGCATGCTGCGCACCGAGGTGCGCTGCCGCCGTTGCGACGGCCACCTCGGCCACGTGTTCCCGGACGGACCGCCGCCGACCGGCCTGCGCTACTGCCTGAACTCGGCCGCGCTGGAATTCGTGCCCGACGCCGCGCAACCGGCGTGACGCGCGGCGTCGCCGGCGCCCGCGCGGAGCACGTTCATTCGGCCTCGGCCGCCGCGCGCCAGGCGCGCACCGCGGGCATCGCGTCGATCGTGCGCACGTAGGCGGCGCAGCCCGGATCGAGGGCGATGCCGTAGGTGAGGAAGCGCAGCGCCACCGGCGCGTACATCGCGTCGGCGATCGAGAACTCGCCGAACAGGAACTCGCCGCCGCGGCCGTAGCGGGTGCGCGCCTCGCGCCACATCCGCTGCACGCGCGCGATGTCGCGCGCGGCGTCCTCGCCGGGCGTCAGCGCCGGGCCGCGCCGGTGCAGGTCGAACGACAGCTCGCGGCGCAGCGCGGCGAAGCCGGAATGCATCTCCGCCGAAATCGCGCGCGCGTGGGCGCGCGCGGCCGCGTGGGACGGCCAGCCGCGCTGGCCGAAGAACGTCTCGTTGGCGTACTCGAGGATCGCCAGCGAGTCCCACACCACCACGCCGTCGTGGTGCAGCACCGGCACCTGGCCGGTCGGCGACCAGCGCCCGATCTGCTCGTGGTACTGCGGCGTGAACAGCGGCAGCAGCACCTCGTCGAAGGCGACGTCGAAGTGCTTCAGCGCCAGCCACGGGCGCAGCGACCACGACGACTTGTACTTCTCTCCCATCACCAGCACCGGCAGAGCCATCACGAACCTCCTTGCGAATCGGCGGGAATCAGCAGCGGCAGCACCGCGCGCGGCGCCGCGGACAGCCGCAGCGCGGTCGCCTGCGCGCCGACGGCGCGCGGTATGAGGATGCGGCCGTCGGCGTCGGCCTCGAAGCGCCGCGGCGCGGCGCCCTCGGTGTCGATGTGCGCGTGCGCGGCCGGGTCGAAATCGAATTCGGCGCCGTCGCTACGGCCGCCCTGGCCGCGCACCACCGCGTCGGCCTGCGCAAGCGACGCCTCGACGTCGCGCCAGTCGACGCGCGCGCCGGGCGGCAGCTTCAACTCGAAGCTGACGGTCAGCGTCAGCGTGCCTTTCGGCTGGTTGGTGGCGACCGGCGGATTCTCGCGCAGCAGCGCGTCGCTCATCGGGAAGTCGAGGCGGCCGTCGGCGCCGACCGGCACCGCGATCGCGCCGCGTGCGCTCTCGACGGTCAGGCGGATGGCGTCCGCGCGCACGCCGGGCAGGCTGCTCTCGATGCGCTCGACCGGCCGCAGCCGGTCGAAGCCGCGCAGCGTCTGCGCCGGCGCCAGCACGCGGTGCAGGGTGGCGTAGTCGACGCGGCTGCCGGCATCCTGCGCGGCGGCGGCGAAGCTCGCCGCCAGGCACAGCAGCGCAAGTCGGATCGATGCGGGCATGGGCTTCCTGCCGTCGGAGAACGGCAACCTTGCAAGCCTAGCAGAGCGCGGCGCCCACCGGACCGCTCAGGCGCAGGCGGCGCGCAGGCCGTCGCTGCGGTAATGCGCACCGACGCTGGCATCGCGCGCCAGCATCGCATCGAGCATGCGCTGCGCCAGCGCCAGGCGGTCGGCGCCATGCGCGCCCGGCGGCAGCC
>NZ_JBDKSX010000044.1:0-13237 GCF_039680435.1 Mizugakiibacter sp.
GGCCCCGGCCAAGGCGCCGGCCGCGCGCGAGGCGCAGGCGCCCGCGCCGCGCCCTCGGCGCCGGCGGCGCGGCGGCGGGGCGCCGCGCGCGGACTGATGATTTCGGGCGACGCCGCGGCCGTGCCGCCGCGGCGTTGCTAGACTTGCCGCAACGTTCACTCCGAGCCTGCCATGAGCCTGATTTCCGTTCCCGTTTCCTATGGCGAGCTGATCGACAAGATCACCATTCTCGAGATCAAGGCCGAGCGCATCGCCGACGCGGCCAAGCTCGCCAACGTGCGCACCGAGCTCGACCTGCTCAATGCCACCTGGGGCAACGACGCCGCCTCGCGCGTCGACATCGCCGCCGAGCGCGCGCAGTTGAAGGCGGTCAACGAGGCGCTGTGGGACATCGAGGACCGCATCCGCCTGAAGGAGAAGGCGCAGGCGTTCGACGCCGGATTCGTCGAGCTGGCGCGCTCGGTGTACTTCCGCAACGACGAGCGCGCGGCGGTGAAGCGCGCGATCAACCTCAAGCTCGGCTCGAAGCTGGTCGAGGAAAAGTCCTACCAGGACTACCGCGCGGCGCCCTGAACGATCGGCGTAGGGCGGGTCCCGACCCGCCGCTTTTCCAGTTGCAAGAGCCGATGGCGGGTCGAAACCCGCCCTATGCGATGCCGCGGTCGCGCGCCAGCGCCTCGAGCCGTTCGATCGCGTCGTCGACCGTCACCAGGTCCATCACGCCGGGATATTCGATCTTGGTGCCCCAGGGGATGTCCGCCGCCGGCTTGCCGAGGAAGCGGCGCGCGGCGGCATCGTAGCGGTCCACGCACCAGCGACGATCGGAATACGGGCCGGAGCGCTGCGGGTTGCTGGCCGCATGCAGGCCCAGCACCTTGGCGCCGACCGCGTTGGCCATGTGCATCGGGCCGGCGTCCGGCGTCAGCACCACGGCGGCGCGGCGGTACAGCGCCAGCGCGCGCTTCAGCGTGTCCTTGCCGATCAGGTCCAGCGGCTCGCTGCGCATCTGCGCGCGGATCGCGTCGCCCATCGCGCGCTCGTCCGCGCCGGGGCCGCCGGTCAGCGCCACGCGCATGCCGAGCGCGCGCGCGGCGTGGTCGGCGACGGCGGCGTAGCGTTCCGGGCGCCAGTTGCGCAGCACGTGGCTGGAGCATGGGCTGAGCAGCAGCGTCGGCGCGCCGGCGGGCAACTGCGCGGCGGCCCAGGCTTCGGCCTCGTCGGGAATCGGGATGTCCCAGCGCACCTCGGTCTGGCGCAGGCCGAGTGGTTCCAGGAAGCTCGCCATCGCGTCCAGCACGTGCTCGCCGCTGCGCGCGGCGATGCGCTCGTTGACGAACAGGCCGTGCAGGTCCTTGGCGCGCGCGCGGTCGTAGCCGATGCGCCGGCGCGCGCGCACCGCCAGGCTGAGCAGGTTGGCGCGCAGCGCCACCTGCAGGTGCAACAGCGCGTCGAAGCGGCGCCCGGCGAGCTGGCGGCGCACTGCGCGCATCCCGCCCAGCCCGCGTGCCTTGTCGAACACCACGAACTCGACGCCGGCGATGTCGCCGAGCAGGCGGTGTTCGAGCTTGCCGATGATCCAGGTCAGGCGTGCCTGCGGCCATGCCTGCTGCAATGTACGCAGCAGCGGCACGACGTGCGTGACGTCGCCCAGCGCGGACGTGCGCAGCAGACAGAGCGAATCCGGCGGCGATGGCGCTGGGTGCATGCGGGCTTGTTAGACTTGGGCGAAGAGGGTGGTCTTCAGACATGCGGCACATCGCCGCACACGGTTCGGGCCAGCGGATGATCGATGCACGCATCCACGCGAGCGCCGGCGGCGCGATTCTGTTCGACGCAGGCCTTGCAGCACAAGCCGACGAGGCCTGGTTCGATCCCGGCGCGTGGCAGGCGCGCGGCCTGCTGGAAGGGCACGGCGGCGGCCGCGGCCGGGTGGCGTTCGTGCGTGCGCCGTTCGGCGCGTGCGCGCTGCGGCATTATCATCGCGGCGGCATGGTCGCGCGTGCGCTCGGCGACCGCTACCTCTGGACCGGCATGGAAAACACCCGCGGCTTCGCCGAATTCCGCCTGCTCGCCGCACTGCGCGAACGCGGTCTGCCGGTGCCGGCGCCGGTGGCGGCGCGCTACCGGCGACGCGGCGTGCACTACACCGCCGACCTGCTGACCCGCCGCATCGAGTCGGCGCAGACGCTCGCACAGTGCCTGCACGCGAACAGCGCCGACGCGCATCTGCTGCAGCGCGTCGGTGCGCTGGTCGCGCGCTTCCACGCCGTCGGCGTCTATCACGCCGACCTGAACGCGCACAACGTGCTGGTCGCGCCGGACGGCCTGCACCTGATCGACTTCGACCGCGGCGAACTGCGCGCACCGGCGCGCGGCTGGCAGCGGGCGAACCTGGCGCGACTGCGGCGCTCGCTGCGCAAGGTGCTCGGCGCGGACGGCGCCGGCACCGGCGACTTCGATGCCACGCGGTGGACGCCGCTGATGCGCGGCTACGAGACCGCGATGGAGGCCGCGTGAACTGGGCCCTGCACGTGCTCGGCGTCGGCAACGCACAGGCGGTCGAGCTGGGCTCCTCCGGCGCGGTCGTCGAGCGCGGCGGCAAGCCGCTGCTGCTGATCGATTGCGGCCCCGACACGCTGACCCGCTATCTCGACGCCTACGGCGAGCTGCCGGCCGCGGTCTACATCACCCATGTGCACATGGATCACGTCGGCGGCCTGGAGCGGCTGTTCTATCGCGCCTACTTCGACCCCGCGCGACGCGGCTGCATCCGCCTGTACGCGCACGCCGCGTTGCTGCCGCTGCTGCAGGGGCGCGTCGCCGACTATCCCAACGTGCTCGCCGAGGGCGGCGCCAACTTCTGGGACGCGTTCCACCTGGTGCCGGTGTCGCGCGGCTTCTGGCACGCCGGGCACTGGTTCGACGTGTTCCCGACCCGCCACCACGCACCGAACACCTCGTTCGGGCTGGCGCTGGCGAACAGTTTCACCTGGACCGGCGACACCCGTCCGATCCCCGAGCTGCTGCTGCAGCACGCCGGCGGCGCGGCGCTGGTCGCGCACGACTGCGCGCTGCTCGGCAACCCGTCGCACACCGGGCTCGACGACATCGAGCGCGAATACCCGCAAGAGCTGCGCGCGCGCCTGCTGCTCTACCACTACGGCAGCGCCAACGACGCGCAGACGATGGCCGCACGCGGCTATCGCGTCGCGGAGCCGGGCGTATGCTACCCGCTTGCGCCCCCCACATCCGGCACGGAAGTGCAGACATGACCCGAGCGATTCCCGACGGCATGGTAGTCGCCCCGCCGATCGACAAACTCGGCCGGCCGCTGCGCGACCTGCGCATCTCGGTGGTCGATCGCTGCAACTTCCGCTGCCCGTACTGCATGCCGGAAGATCTCTATCCGGAGCATCATCCGTTCCTGAACAAGCATGACCGTCTCAGTTTCGAGGAGATAGAACGGCTGGCGCGCGCGTTCGCCGGGCTGGGCGTGCGCAAGCTGCGCCTCACCGGCGGCGAGCCGCTGCTGCGCCGGGACTTGCCGCAGTTGGTGGGCATGCTCGTGCGCGTCCCGGGCATCGAGGACATCGCGCTGACCACCAACGGCGTGCTGTTGCCCAAGCTCGCCGCGCCGCTGCGCGCTGCCGGCCTGCACCGCCTGACCGTCAGCATCGACACGCTGGACCCGGAGACCTTCCGGCAGATGTCCGGCGGGCGCGGGGAAGTTGGGCAGGTGCTGGAGGCGATCGAGGCGGCGCAGCACGCCGGTTTCGAGTCGCTGAAGTTGAACTGCGTGGTGCTGCGCGGCATCAACGACGGCCAGGTGCTCGATCTGGTCGAGCGCTTCCGCGGCAGCGGCCACGTGCTGCGCTTCATCGAGTTCATGGACGTCGGTACCCTGAACCGATGGAGCGCCGACAAGGTGGTGCCGTCCGCCGAACTGATCGCGCGCATCGGGCAACGCTGGCCGCTGGAGCCGGTCGCGCGCGGCTACCGCGGCGAGGTGGCGGAACGCTGGCGCTTCGTCGACGGCGGCGGCGAGATCGGCTTCATCAGTTCGGTCAGCGCGCCGTTCTGCGGCGACTGCACGCGCGCGCGCCTGTCCGCCGACGGCAAGCTGTTCACCTGCCTGTTCGCGCGCGACGGCGTCGACCTGCGCGACACGCTGCGCTCCGGAGCAGACGACGCCGCGTTGGTCGAACGTATCGCCAAGGTGTGGCTGGGGCGCAGCGACCGCTACAGCGAGCAGCGCGCCGAGATGCGCGCCAAGGGCGACCCGCAACGCATCGAGATGTTCAAGATCGGCGGGTGAATCCGCGGCGTGATGTCGCGGGCCGGGACGACTTGGCGAGCGCGTGGATGCGCGAGCCCGGCTGCCGGGCGGGCGTATGACGACATGTACAGGAGCCACTGTGGCCGCGATGAAAGCCTCCCCGAAGCGACTGACCCACGTCGATGCTGCCGGCCGCCCGCGCATGGTCGACGTGGGCGCCAAGCGCGCCACCGCGCGGCGCGCGGTGGCGGAGGCGCGCGTGCGCTTCCCGGCCGAGGTCGCCGCGACGCTGCGCCGCGAGGGCATGCGCGGCAAGAAGGGGCCGGTGATCGACACCGCAATCGTGGCCGGCACGATGGCCGCCAAGCGCACCCACGAGCTGATCCCGTTCTGCCACCCGCTGGCGATCGAGCGCTGCGACATCAGCGCCGAGTTCGACGGGCCGAGCGAGCTGGTGATCCGCTGCGAGGTGGCGATCGCGCACAAGACCGGCGTGGAGATGGAGGCGCTGACCGGCGCCGGCGTCGCCGCGCTGACCGTCTACGACATGTGCAAGGCGCTGTCGCACGAGATCGTCATCGCCGAGGTGCGGCTGCTGGAGAAATCCGGCGGCAAGCGCACGGTGCGCAAGGGCAGGGTGGTGCGATGAACTACCGGCTGCTCTATTTCGCCTCGCTGCGCGACGCCGCCGGCAGCGCCGATGAGCGCGTGGAATCGACGGCGTGCGACCCGCGCGCGCTGTACGCCGAGCTGGCTGCACGGCACGGTTTCGCGTTCGCGCCGGAGCGGCTGCGCGTGGCCGTCAACGGCGCATTCACCGGCTGGGACCACGCGCTCGCCGACGGCGACGAGGTGGCCTTCCTGCCGCCGGTGTCCGGAGGCTGAGCATGTTCCGCCTGAGCGACACCGCGATCGACATCGCCGCGCTGCGCGCGCGGCTGGCACGCGCCGATGCCGGCGCCTGCGTGACCTTCGAGGGCTGGGTGCGCGACCACAACGACGGCAAGGCGGTGCGTGGGCTCGCCTACCAGGGCTACCCGGCACTGGCCGAAAGCGAGGGCGCGAAGATCCTGGAGGAGGCGCGGGCGCGCTTCGCCATCGCCGAGGCGCTGTGCGTGCACCGCGTCGGCGAGCTCGCCATCGGCGAGCTGGCGGTGTGGGCGGGCGTCAGCGCCGCGCATCGCGATGCCGCCTTCGCCGCCTGCCGCTACATCATCGACGAGGTGAAACGACGCGTGCCGATCTGGAAGAACGAGCGCTACGCCGACGGCGCCTCCGGCTGGTTGCATCCCGACAACACGCCGGTGGCGTAAACAGCCACCCCTCCCCGCCGTCATCCCGCCGGCGCAAGCCTGGATCCGGCATCTTTCCCGCAAGAGCACGCAAATGCACTCGATCCCGGCTTGCGCGGGGACCACGATGGGGGCAGGCCTGCGGGATGCCGGCGCTCTTGGGCCAAGGGGGCGCGTTCGACGCGCATGGCGCGTCGGACGCGGGGATGTGGAAGTGCAAATCCTTTCCGGATGGGGCCGAAACCGCGCACGCCGGCGGGGTCGTTCGGACGAGGAAAGGCGGCGGCCCCGCCAGCCGCACCCCGGCACCCGAATCGCCTGCTACCGTTGCTCCCTTCCGGGCCTGGCGGGATTTACAAGCTATCGTCGCGGAGGAACCGACGGGGCCACCATAAAAAATGGCGGAGAGGGCGGGATTCGAACCCGCGATACGGGGTTAAGCCGTATACACACTTTCCAGGCGTGCTCCTTCAACCACTCGGACACCTCTCCGCGCCTGGGAAACTCGCCAAACAATCCATCCGTGGAGCTCCGGCCGCTCGGCATCCTGCCTCGCCCGCACTCCACGCGGCCGATGCCCTTCAAGGCATCGGCCAAGCGCGTGAAGTGCGACCACTCGGACACCTCTCCGCGCCTGGCAACGCTTCGAAACGACGAATGGAGCCGCCGAATCGGAGCCCGACAGCATACCGGCAGCATGGCGCAGGCACAAGCAAAGACGTCGCCGCGCTTGGTCTGCCGGCGCCGGCTTGGCACAATCCGGTTTCGCCCCAAGGTAGCCCGAATGTCCTATCAGGTTCTCGCCCGCAAGTGGCGCCCGCGGCGGTTCGCCGAGCTGGTCGGGCAGGAGCACGTCGTGCGTGCGCTCAGCAACGCGCTCGAATCGGGGCGCATGCACCATGCCTACCTGTTCACCGGCACGCGCGGCGTCGGCAAGACCACGATCGCGCGCATCTTCGCCAAGTCCCTGAACTGCGAGCGCGGCCAGTCGGCGAATCCGTGCGGCGAGTGCGCGGTGTGCACGGCGGTCGACGCCGGCCGCTTCGTCGACCTGCTCGAGATCGACGCCGCCAGCAACACCGGCGTCGACGACGTGCGCGAGGTGATCGAGAACGCGCAGTACGCGCCCACCCGCGGCCGCTACAAGGTGTACCTCGTCGACGAGGTGCACATGCTCTCCAAGAACGCCTTCAACGCGCTGCTGAAGACGCTGGAGGAGCCGCCGCCGCACGTGAAGTTCCTGCTCGCCACCACCGACCCGCATAAGCTGCCGGTGACGGTGCTGTCGCGCTGCCTGAAGTTCAACCTGAAGCGCCTGCTGCCGGCGCAGATCGTCGCGCAGATGCGCCATATCCTCGACGCCGAGGGTATTGCCTTCGAGGCGGACGCGATCGCCGAGCTGGCGCGCGCCGCCGACGGCTCGTTGCGCGACGGCCTGTCGCTGCTCGACCAGGCGATCGCCTACGGCGGCGGCGCGGTGCGCGCGGCCGACGTGCGCGCGATGCTGGGCAGCATCGCCCAGGGCGAGGTCGGCGCGCTGCTGGAGGCGCTGGCCGCCGGCGACGGCACGGCGCTGCTCGCCGAGGCCGCGCGTATCGCCGGCTTCTCGCCGGACTTCGCCGGCGTGCTCGACCAGCTCGCCGGCGCGCTGCACCGCATCCAGTTGCGCCAGCTCGTGCCCGGCTTCCATGCGGAAGGCGAGGACGCGGACCCTGTCGCGGACGCGCTGGCCGCGCGCTTCGCGCCGGAGGACGTGCAGCTCTACTACCAGATGGCGGCGACCGGCCGGCGCGACCTCAACCTCGCGCCCGACGCGCGCACCGGCTTCGAGATGACGCTGCTGCGCATGCTGGCGTTCCGCCCCGCCGAGGGCGGCGCGGCTGCGCCGGTTGCGTCGCCCGGACGGAGCGCCGGCGCCGCGCCCGCGCCTGCCGGCGGCGCGGGCGCGGCGGCCAACGGCGCGCGCACGGCATCCGCCGCGCCGATGCCGCCTTCTTCGCCCGCACGCGAGCGCACCGCCACGCCGCCGCCTGCCGCGCCCGCCCCGGTCCCGCTCGCCGCCAACGGCCTGCCGGACTGGGGCGAGCTGATCGCGGCCGCCGGCCTCGGCGGGCCGCTCGGCGAGCTGGCGCGCCACGCGGCGCTCAAGAGCATCGAGGGCGATGTGATGACGCTGGCGCTGCGGCCCGAGCACGAGCATTTCGCCGCCGGCAGCATGATCGCCCAGCTCGAGCGGCGCGTCGCCGCGGCGCTGGGCCGCGCGATCCGCGTGCGCCTGATCGCCGCGACCGACGTGGCGGACACGCCGGCCGAGCGCGCCGAGCGCGTGCGTTCGGCCGAGTTCGCCGCGGCCGAGCAGGCCCTGAACGACGACCCCGTGGTGCAGGCGCTGCAGCGCGAATTCGACGCGCGCGTGGTGCCGCAGAGCATCCGGCCCATGGATTCCTGAGGAACTGACGATGCGCGGACAACTCGGACAACTGATGCAGCAGGCGCAGCGCATGCAGGAGGAAATGAAGCGCGCGCAGGAAGAGCTCGGCCGGCTGGAAGTGACCGGCAGCGCCGGCGGCGGCGTGGTCAGCGTGGTGATGAGCGGCAAGCACGAGGTGCGCCGCGTGGCCATCGACCGCAAGCTGTTCGCCGACGACCCGGAGATGGCCGAGGATCTGGTCGCCGCGGCGTTCAACGACGCCGTCAACAAGGTTGCCGAAGCGAGCCAGCAGAAGCTTGGCGGCATGGCGGCGGGCCTGAACCTGCCGACCGGTTTCAAGCTGCCGTTCTGACGTGTCGGCCAGTTCGAAAATCCTCGCCGAGCTGATCGACGCGCTGCGCTGCCTGCCCGGCGTGGGCGCGAAGAGCGCGCAGCGCATGGCCTTCCAGTTGCTCGAACGCGACCGCGATGGCGGCCGTCGGCTCGCCGTCGCGCTGGCCGCGGCGATGGATCGCGTCGGCCACTGCCGCCAGTGCCGCACCTTCAGCGAGGAACCGGTGTGCGCGCTGTGCGCCGGCGCGACGCGCGACCGCCACGTGCTGTGCGTGGTGGAGTCGCCGTCCGACCTCGCCGCCATCGAGCAGGCGACCGGTTACCGCGGGCTGTATTTCGTGCTGCTTGGCCGGCTGTCGCCGCTGGACGGCCTCGGTCCCGACGAGCTGGGCATGGACCTGTTGCGGCGGCGCCTCGCCGAGGGCGAGGTGCAGGAGCTGATCGTCGCCACCAACCCGACCGTGGAAGGCGAGGCGACCGCGCACTATCTCGCGCAGATGGCGCGCGACGCCGGCGTGCGCGCCACCCGCCTGGCGCACGGCGTGCCGCTGGGCGGCGAACTCGAATTCATCGACCGCAGCACGCTGGCGCACGCCTTCGGCGGCCGCCAGTCGCTCGACTGAACCGACGAGGAGACGCTCATGGCCGACACCATCTTCGGAAAGATCGTGCGCCGCGAGATCCCGGCCGACATCGTCTATGAGGACGACGACGTGCTGGCGTTCCGCGACCTCAATCCGCAGGCGCCCGTGCACGTGCTGTTCATCCCGAAGCGGCCGATCGCCACGCTGGACGCGGCCGAAGCCGGCGACGCCGCGCTGCTCGGCCAGCTGCTGCTGGCCGCGGCTGCGTACGCGCGCGAGCAGGGCCTCGCCGAGCAGGGCTACCGCTGCGTGCTCAACACCAACCGCGACGGCGGCCAGACCGTCTACCACCTGCACGTGCACCTGCTCGCCGGGCGTGCCATGCACTGGCCGCCCGGCTAGCTGGCCCGCGTAGGAGCGAGCGCGCTCGCGACCCGCGGATTCAGTTCTTCTTCGGCGGCGGCGGTGGGTTCTGCGGCACCACGATCACGCGCGGCGGCGCCCAGTACGGGCCGTACCACGGCCCCCACGGGCCCCACGGTCCCCAGAACGGGTCGTAGAACGGATCGCGCGCGTAGATGTAGCGCGGCCGCTTCGCCCACAGGTAGACCGTGTCGGCGACGACGCGCGGATAGGTGTAGTCGTATTCGCCGACCTTGCGCGTGACCGTACCGTGCACCGTGCCGGTGACGGTGATCTCGCGGCCCCTGGCGAATTCCTCGGGCTCGTAGAAGCCGTCCTTGCAGGCCACGAAGCGGCCGGCGCTGGCGCCGCCTTCCTTGGGGCGCGCCTGGCTGTCCAGCGCGTGCGACAGCACGTAGAAGCAGGTCTGCTGCTGCTCGGGCTGGGTCAGGATGATCTCGCCGCCCCAGCGCACCCGTGTGCCCTCGGCGCCGCCGGCGTGCGCGGCGTCCGGCGTGGTCGCGGGGTAGTCGCCGGCGAGCGGCTGGGGGATCGTGGCACACGCGCCCAAGGCGAGGGCGGCGGCGACAATGGCGATTGGCTTCCACATGGCCATGCTCCTTGGACGCGGCGGTTCGGTCTTGGCGGGACGGCGCGGCGCGGCGGTCCGTCGCACGCCTATTGGACCACGCGGCGCGGGCGGAAACGGCGCACCTGGATCAAATAATTTCGCAGCGGTTCATCCGCCGGCGCCGCGCAGGCATAGCGCAGCGCCAGATAGGCCTCGCCCAGCGCGTGCAGTTCGGCGCGTTGCGCGGGCAGGGCGCGCGCGGCGCGCATGAAATAGTGCTGCGGGCCTTCCGCCGGCCGCCGCGCCACGCCCGCGCGCGCCAGCCGGCGTTCGAGCCGCGCCTGCGCCGCGGCGAGCGGATCGCGGCGATCGCGCTGTGCCAGCGCCAGCAGCAGGCTCGCGGACAGCACCAGCGCGCTCAGCGCGGCCAGCGCCGCCGCCAGCGCGCCCCAGTCGGCGCGCTCGACGCCGAACGGCGTCAGCAGGCCGCGCTGGCGCAGGCTGTCGAAGCCGACCACGGTGCGGTCCCACAGCCGGTTGACGATGTCCCAGCGGTTGCGCGCGGCTTGCAGCCAGTCGGCCTGGTACCAGGCGCCCTGGCCGGCCGCGCCGGCCGCCGCACCCAGCACGACGCGCTCGGGGCGCACCGCGGCGGTCGGGTCGTAGCGCGTCCAGCCCTGCCCCGGCAGCCACACCTCGGCCCAGGCGTGCGCATCGGACTGGCGCACCAGCAGGTATCCGCCGAGCGCGTTCCAGTAGCCGCCCTGGTAACCGGTGACCACGCGCGCCGGAATACCGGCGGCGCGCATCAGGAACACGAACGAGGAGGCGTAGTGCTCGCAGAAGCCTTCCTTGGTGCCGAACAGGAAATCGTCGACGCTGTCGCGCCCCAGCGGCGGCGCGGCCAGGTTGTAGCCGAAGCCGCCGTCGTGGAACAGCGCCAGCGCCGCGCCGGCGACGGCGTGCGCGTCGCCGCCGTAGCGGCGGCGCCAGTCCTCGGCCAGCTCGCGCGCACGCGGATCGAAGCCGGGCGGCAGTTGCAGGCCGCGCCGGCGCTCGGCGTCGCCGAGCGTCGGCGCCAGCGCGCGCTGCGGTGCCGACACCACGCGGTAATGCAGCACCGCGTCGATGGCCCGCGCGCGCGCCAGTTCGCGCGCGGCGCTCATGGTGGCGTCCGCGGGCGGCGCCAGCGGCGTGTCCAGCGCGAACAGCCAGTGTCGCCCGGTCGGCTCCAGGGTCACTTCGTAGGCGACGGTCGCGGCCTGCGGCCGCAGCGGCTCCGGCGCGGCGGACGGCGCGGCGTCCGTCGCGGTCCAGGCGCGGCCGTCGAAACGCCACATCACCAGGCCGCGGAAATAGCGCTGCGCGGGCGGCGGCGGCGCGCCGTCGAAGGCGACCCGCAGCGCGGGGCGGTCGTCGGTCAGCAGGTCGATGAAATCGCCCGGCGCCATGCGCGGGCTGATGCCGGTGCGCGCCTGGTCCGCCCCCGGCGCGCCCCACAGCGGCGCGGACAGGCGCGGCACGAACAGGAACGCGACCAGCGCCAGCGGCAGCGAAGCGGCGAGCAGCAGCGCGGGGCGCGCGAACGCATGCGCGAAGCGCGGCATCGCCGCGGCCGGCTGCAGCGCCTGCAGCGTGGCCAGCATCGGCAGCAGCGCCAGCGCGACCAGCACGGTCATCGGCAGCGACTGTCCGAACAGCAGCGCGCTCATCGCCACGAAGCTGCCGAACGCGATCGCGCTGCGCGCGTCGCGCGCACGCTCGCTCTCCAGCAGTTTCAGCACCAGCATGCCGACCGCCAGCGCGCTGCCCGGCGCGCGCCCGAACGGCGTGCCGTAGGCGGCCAGGATCGCCAGCGGCAGCGCCGCCACCAGCGGCAGCTTGAGCAGCGTGGGGACGCGCCCGCCGCGCCAGCGCCGCTGCGCCCAGCGCACGGCCAGCACCAGCGCCAGCGCGGGGCTCAGCCACAGCGGCAGGTGCGGCACGTGCGCGGCCAGCACCGCGGCGACGGCGAGGCAGAGCAGGTCGAACGCGCGGCGGTCCAGCGCCCGCTGCGCGTCCGTCGCCGGATGCAGGTGCGCGTCGGCTGACGGGCGCGGGGTCACGGCAGCAGCGCCAGCGCGGCGAGGCAGCGGTGGTAGTGGCCGATGCCGGCGTCCGGGCCCAGCGTTTCGGCGGGCAGCACCAGCGTCCAGCGCGCGCTCGCCGCGTGCGCCTCCAGCACCCAGCGCGCCAGCCGCGCGATGCGCGCCTCGTGCGACAGGCCGCGGATCGCGTGCCAGTCGAGCCGCCGCTCGTCGCGGTCGCGCGGGTGTTCAAACTCCTTCACCAGCAGGTTGGCGTGGCGCGCGCTGGCCTTCCAGGCCACCAGCTTCAGCGGATCGCCGGCGCGGTATTCGCGCAGGCCGGCCAGCGCGTCGCCGGCCGCGCCGCCCTGCGCGCGCTCGCCTTCACTGTCGGCGCCGGGTGCGGCCGGGCCGTGCGCTTCCGGGCGCGGATAGACCAGCGCGCGCGTGTCGGGGCTGAGCCAGCTCCAGGCGCGGAACAGCCCGAACGGCCAGGTGGTGGAGACGCGCAGCCGCGGCAACGGCAGCGGGCCGCGCGTTTCCGTCGGCAGTTCGATGCGCACGTCGGCCGATGCGTTCGCATCCAGCGCGAAGTGCTGCGCGTCGCCGGCGCCGTCCAGGCGCAGCGCGGCGCGCGCGCGTCCGCCGGCCGTGAAGCCGAGGTCGACCGGCAACGGCGTGCCGGCGAAGGCGTGACCCGGGCGCACCGCCTGCAGCGACAGTCCGTCCAGCGTGCGGAATGCCAGCAGCATGCTGTTGAACGCGGCGGCGGCGAGCAGGCAGGTCAGCAGCAGCGCGGCGTTGTTGGTGTAGTTCAGCGCGCTCAGCAGCATGGTCGCCAGGATCGCGCCGAAGCCGAGCCCGAAGCGCGTCGGCACGATGTAGATGCGCCGGCGGTGCAGCGCGATCGGCAGCGGCTCGGGCGCCTTCAGCCGTGTCAGCGCCGGCAGGCGCCGCTCGGCGCGCGCGTAGGCCTGCGACAGCAGCGAGCGCAGCGCGGCGACGGCCATCTCAGCCCACCGGCACCCCGGCCAGCAGCGCGCGCGCCAGCGCCTCGCGGCCGGCACCCTTGCCGGGGATCAGACGATGTGCGGCGACCGGCACGAACAGCGCCTGCAGGTCCTCGGGGATCACGTAGCCGCGTCCGTTCAGCAGCGCCCACGCGCGCGCCGCGGCGAGCAGCGCGATGCCCGCGCGCGGCGACAGGCCGACGTGGATGTCGGCGTGGCGGCGGCTGGCGGCGAGCAGGGCCTGCAGGTAGTCGATCAGCGCGGGGCTGGCC